>NZ_JBEPWZ010000029.1:0-20772 GCF_041642155.1 Fodinibius sp. | reverse complement strand
GATCAATAGGTTCAAACCATGACTTATACTTTTGATAGCTAATATTGTCTTGAATAATATCCAGGCACTGCTCCCAGGCAGCTTCGGCAGAAAGTGTACTCAACGTCCCAAGACCTCCAATAAAATTGATGTATTTCTGTGCAAATAAGCCCTGTAGTTATCCACACATCCTGAGTGCTGTCACTAATTAGGGTGAAACGAAGATGGCAATTTCACAGACAGATGTCAAAAAAATATTATCGCGTTTTTCAAAAGTTATCCACATTACTCTAAACAGTGTAACTTCATGAGTAGCAGTAACTTAAATATTTTATAGCTTTTCTATCAAAAAATACTTGACAACGCTTAATACAACGCTAACAAAGATTTCACCTTCACCTGACATGGAAATATGGTGATTAAAAAAGTTTTCAACAAGTTATCCACACCAAAATGTGGATTGGTAATTTCCCGTAGAATTCTGCCTTGGCATAAGGGTAAAATCGCTGTACCCCCGTCATTATTTCAGGCGGGCAATCAGAAAACGGTCCTTGTTGTCGTAGTCTTTTCGGAGGTCTGTTATCCAATCTTTTTGGTCAAAAAGCCGCTGTATTTGTGCAGCGAAATATTCATGCAGCTCCAGGTAGAGCGTACCCTTCGGAGAAAGGTTTTTTTCGGCAAACCGGAGGATGCTTCCGTACATGCTAATCATGTCGTCGGTGAAGAGCGCCAGGTGCGGTTCGTGCGCCCGGACCTGCGGTTCCAGCGCCTCTTTTTCGTCCGGGGTTATATAGGGAGGGTTCGATACAATAATATCCCACGAGGGACCTGAGGCTATGGTTCCCGGATTCAGGATGTCTTCTTTTGAAAAGGAGATGTCCACCTCATTCTGTTCCGCATTATACCGTGCAGTCTCCAGCGCTTTGGCCGAGATATCTACGGCGGACAGCTGCCACGCCGGGCGCTCCATCTTCAGGGCGATGGGGATGCAACCGGAACCGGTACCGATATCTAAAACGGAGAGGGGGATATCTTCTGCCTCGGCATGGCGATTCAGGATGATTTCGACGAGTTGTTCAGTCTCGAGGCGGGGGATGAGGACATCGGGATTTACGGAGATGCGGGCATTTACAAAATCTGAAAAGCCGATGATATACTGCAACGGCTCATGTTGGGCCCGTCGCTTGACCATCGGGCGCAGTTCACCCAGCTCTGCCGGTGACAGCGGTCGGTCGTATTTGAGGTAGAGATCCAGTCGCTTCGTGTTGAGCGTCTCAGCTAACAGCCATTCAATACTATGCCTCGGATCAGGAATTTCTTTTTCTTTAAAATAATCGGTAGCCCATTCCAACATGGAAAGGACCGTCCATTCCTTCACCTTGTTGCTCATTTGTGAGTATAAGCGTTATTTAGAGTCTCCCTCTTCGGTTTCCTGGTCCTGTTCCTTTTGGACCGTAAGGCCAAAGCGTTTGGCAAAATCAAGAATAAAATCGGTTACTTCATCATCGATAGTCCGTTTTTCCTCGTCAAGCGAACTGCCGCGAAAGCCCATGCGTCCACCGGTTTTCTTTAGGATAAACCGGTTTTGCTTGCCCGTGATTTCAACAATGCAGGTAAGGGTGACACTTGCATTAATCTGTTTTTCATACTCCTCAAAAACGGCCACATGCACTTCATCATTGTGGTCGGAAGAGTCGTATTTATACGTATATTTTGGCTCAATGCTACTGAACAGCTGTGCCGGCATTCGCCGGAGCGTATCAGCCGGTCCGAAAACAAGATACATGCTTACAGCACTCATAATGTATTTACTTCAGTTGGTGAGTTACTTCGGTCGTAAACAGCCTGAATAAACGCCTTTCTTAACCCAGAGTCAAATTTACTTGTATATAATCACAAATTTATTTAAGTAATAATTTAAATATTTCATAATTTTTTGGGATACTAACGGTTAAACAAGGAGCACTCCAACGGGTTGCAAGATCAAATGGAATACTTACTCATGAAAAAGAATAGATTTATACCGGTACTGGCCGCATTGGTGATGATTATGACACTGGGGGTCATTTCTAATGCAGTATATGCCCAGCTGGAGGAACCGGAAGTGATCGGCATACCGGAACCCAAAACCCCGTTGAGTGAGGGCTATACGACCGGGATCGGCTTTGATATTATGCTCAACAATTTTGGTTTCGGCGTCGGGGGCTATTTCAGCCGGATGCTTGGCGACTATACGGAATTTAGTTTTCAGGCGGGCATCACCGGAATTCGCGATGTGAGCGAGCAGACTTTTCAAAGCTTCTTCACGGGCAACCGAATCGTTCCAAACAAATATAAACGAGGCTTCGGTTTTCCTTTTCTTTTTGGACTGGAGCAGCGCCTGTTTGCGCGGCAAATTGAGGATAATTTTCGCTTCTTCGTAGGCGCGGCGGCGGGTCCTGCCATGGCGTTTGTCTATCCCTATGTAAATGATTCCGACGAGAATGGATTCCGTTCCATTCGCATCGATCCCAACTCTGGATTTATAGTGGGAGCGGAGCGGGTCAATGATTTTTTTACCGGCTGGAGCGATGGCAAGTCAAAATGGGGTTATAGTGGTGAACTCAAGGTGGGGGCTGACATCGGAAGTTCGTTCGGCACGCGCACCACTGTCGAGTTCGGCTATTTCTTTTATTATTTCAAAGAGGGATTGCAAATCATGGAGCCTTACCGCCCCTATGGGTATGATGAGGACGGTTTTCCCATAGAAGTAAATGAACAGGGGGAGCGGCGTACGCACTTTGACGCTCAAAAATATTTCGGGACCCCGCAGATCAAGTTCACTTTCGGCGGAATGTGGTAAGCGAGGACAGTACAAAGTATAAAGTAGGTTAGTATAGTAGGTCCTTTTACTAAATACCTTCTACTAAATACCTTCGACTTTATACCTGTTGCTTATTACTTTCTGCTGAATACCTTCTGCTAAATCCCAGCTTTTTCTCCTTTATCCATAGGAAAATTCATTGTACCTTTCGAAACAATTTCACTGAAAAAAATTATTGAGGAGCATGAGTTTAATAGACGAGATTATCGGACGCCAGATTATTGATTCGCGGGGAAATCCGACGGTAGAGGTTGATATCGTATTGACGGATGGCGTCATGGGGCGCGCAGCCGTCCCCTCCGGGGCATCGACCGGAGAGCACGAGGCGGTAGAACTTCGCGATTCCAATTCCGACCGCTACATGGGCAAGGGAGTGACCCGGGCCGTGGAGAATGTGAATTCCGCTATTGCCGAAGAGCTGCGGGGTGTGGAAATTTTTAACCAGGTGGCTATTGACGATCAGCTGCTGGAATTGGATGGCACGGCAAACAAGGGCAATTTGGGAGCCAACGCTATGCTGGGTGTGTCGCTCGCGGTGGCCGATGCGGCGGCCAACGCATTAAACATTCCGCTCTGGCGCTATATCGGCGGCGTCAATGCCAAAGTGCTGCCCCTGCCTATGATGAATATCATCAATGGCGGCTCGCACGCGGATAACAATGTGGATCTGCAGGAGTTTATGATTATGCCTACCGGCGCCGGAACGTTTTCCGAGGCGGTTCGAATGGGATCGGAAATCTTTCACCATTTGAAAAACGTGCTTTCTGATAAAAACTACAGTACCGCAGTAGGCGACGAGGGGGGCTTTGCGCCCGACCTGGATTCCAATGAGCAGGCCGTTGAAGTGATCCTGCAGGCTATTGAAAAGGCGGGATACGCCCCCGGCGAAGAGGTGGTCATTGCACTCGATCCCGCTACGGCTGAATTCTACAATGCCGATAAGGAGGTCTATGAATTCCGGTGGAGCGACGGCAGTAAACGTTCATCGGAAGAAATGGTTGAATTCTGGAGCGGCTGGGTCGATAAATACCCGATTGTCTCTATCGAAGATGCCCTCGATGAAAATGACTGGGACGGCTGGAAAAAACTCACCGAGGCGGTGGGGGATCACGTGCAGCTGGTGGGTGACGATCTGTTCGTCACAAACACCGACCGGCTGGCCCGGGGCATACAGCAGGGGGTGGCCAACTCCATTCTCATTAAGGTTAACCAGATTGGTACACTTACCGAAACACTGGATGCCATTGAGATGGCACACAAGAATGATTACACGGCTGTTATATCTCATCGGTCCGGAGAAACGGAAGACACGACGATTGCCGATTTAGCTGTGGCCACGAATGCGGGGCAAATTAAAACCGGTTCCATGAGCCGCACGGACCGCATCGCCAAGTATAATCAGCTGTTGCGTATCGAAGAGCAGCTGGGTGCGAATGCCGTCTTTATGGGAGGCGATACTTTCAGCGGTTAGGGTTAGAGGTATTGTTTCCCGGATCCAGGATGCTCCCCGGTCATAAAAGAGGCATGAGGGACGAATGAAGCCCTGTTTTCATGCGCTCTTTTTAGTCTGTCAGCATTACTTATGCGAAATACGAGTCTGCATTTGCAAAATTTTCGTAACCACGTTGAGACGAACGTAGCCTGGGCTCCGCATCTGAATGTGATCACCGGCAAGAACGGGGCGGGCAAGACCAATCTGATCGATGCGATCCATTACCTGTGTATGAGTCGCAGTTTTGTCTCCAGCAGCGACCGGTATGTGTCCCATCATGATGCCACCTTTTTTATGATCAAGGGCCATTTTGAGGGGAATATCCGGTCCAGTTTTGATGTGGGATGCTCGTACTCCTGGGGCGAGGGCAAAAAGATATTTGTCAATGAAAGTCCGCTGGACCGTCTCTCGGATCTTATCGGCATGGTGCCGGTGGTGGTGCTGTCGCCGAATGATAAGAAGTTAACCAGTGAGGGACCCAAAGAGCGACGTTCCTTTATCGATTCTTTTATCAGCCAGATTTCACCGCGTTATCTGCAGGATCTGATGGACTTCCGGAAGGCCCGGAAACAGCGCAACAAGCTTCTCCAGGAATTCCGGGGTCCCCGGGAAGTGCTGGAGGCCTACCTGGAGCCCTGGAATGTGCAGCTGGTGGAATACGGCTCGCGTATCGTAGCTAAACGGACGGAGGTACTTAACCAGTTTCAGGAGTACCTGGAGCGGGAATATGAGGTGATCTCCGGGATGCGGCACAAGCCGCACCTGGTCTATCAAACTTTTTGTGAGCCTTCCGGGGAGGACCAAACCGTTCAGGAACGCTATTTAGCAAAACTGGAGGAGGAACAGGATCACGAAATGGAGCGTGAACTCACGCTGGTCGGTCCCCACCGTGATGAAATCGTGTTTTATCTCGATGATTTCGAACTTCGGAAATACGGATCGCAGGGACAGCATCGTCTTTTTGCGGTGGCTTTGAAATTGGCACAGCTTTTGTATTTTTCGGAAGAGCTGGATGATCTCCCTATTTTTTTGCTGGATGATGTATTCGGGGACCTGGACGCCCAGCGAACGGAAGTGCTCTTGCAGGCCTTGATTGAGCACGCGGGCCAAACGTTTGTGACGGCCGCTAACCCTATTCCATTTGATGACTATGTAACCTTTGACGGGGCGAAAAACCGGAAATTTCGGGTAGCGCAGGGTGAGGTAAACCAGGTGTAATGGTAAATAACAAAGAGCTAATATGTCACGATATCGATCAAATAGTCCCAAGCTGCTGAGAGATGCCCTCAAGGATTTTCTGGACGACTATCCCCACCGAAAAAGGCTCAAGCGGGGGATGATTCTATCGATCTGGGAACAGACGGTGGGCGAGCGTATTGCCGGGGAGACGGAGAACATCCATTTTGAACACGGTAATTTAGTGGTTCACGTAAAAAATCCCGCCTGGCGACAGGAGATCCATATGAAGCGATTCAGCATCGCCAAGAAACTAAACGACAAGGTGGGAGAAAAAATTATCAGGGAGATCGTGGTTCGCTCCTGAGGGCTGTTTATTTTTTTATCGAAAAATACCTGTAAAATCAAGTATGAGAAATAGTTTGCCGAGGATTCGATACCCGGTTATATTGGAACTCCGGCTGTATCAGATGAACAAGATAGAAGTACTATGGAACTACCTACTCCTGAAAAAATTAAGCAAAGCTTATCGGAAGGCTGGGGAAATCTCATCCAGAAGTCAAACGAGGATGAAATTGCTGATGTCGGCCGTGAGCGCATCGTGGTCTTTGCCGTGTCGCTTATTTTGGCCATATGCTTGTGGTTTATGGTCAATCTGAGCAGGGATTATAACTTGAATGTCGAACTCCCCATTGTGGCTGCCGGGATGCCGGAAGATCGTGCCCTTGCCCAGGGATTGCCCGAAACGGCCACGGTGAGTATTTCCGGGGAAGGATGGAAGCTTATCAGCATTTATAATAATCCCCCATCGGTTAACCTCAATGTCACCAGTTCCGAAGTCAACTTGTACGACCAGGTCCAGCAGCAGATGAATGCCATGTCGGAAGTGAATATTCAGAAAGTGCAACCACTGATACTGACGCTGAATTTGGAGCAGCGGATCTCGAAAATGGTGCCTGTACAACCGGTTTTCCGCATATCGTTCGAGCAACAGTACGGTTTTATAGGCAGGCCGGCGGTACAGCCGGACAGCATACAGATCAGCGGTGCTGCTTCCCTGATCGAAGATATCACCGGGTGGCCGACCGATTCGCTGATAGTGGAGGGAGCATCCGAGGATATCTCGCGGACGATTGCACTGAAAGAAAATGAGTTGATAAGTCTTTCCCGGCAAGAAGTGTTGTTTAATGGTACGGTAGCCCAGTTTACAGAGGGAGAGGTAAGCGTTGATCTGGACACCCGTAACCTGCCCGAAGGGAGGCGCATTAGTTATAGTCCCTCTTCCATAACGGTGAAATATGATGTGCCTATTGATGAGTATGCGGATCTGGAGGATGAGGAACTGTTTGAGGCTTACCTAACCTATGAGCAAATTGAGAACGATACAACCGGCTATGTGAAGCCGCAGATTGAGCAGCTATCCGACAACGAGTTTATCAAAATCCGTTCTTCCCAGCCCCAGCAGGTGGCTTATTTTATGGTGCTGGACGAGTAGGTTGTAGCTTGAGTCGTGCGTTTGGGTTTGGAAGCTGGAAGGGCCCGGGACTGGAACCCACACCTATGCTACTTCTTCAAGTTTTTCTTCAAACGGCTTGATGACCTCCTCAATCGAGCGATCCGTATTAAAATAGGATAGGATTTTTAAGATCACCTCGTCGACCAGCACATCGGGACATGAAGCGCCGGAGGTGATGCCGATATCCACGGGTTCATCACCCGCAACCGGCAACCAGTCTGGCGTCTGTTTCATCTCCTTGTTCCATTGATCGAAATGATGAATCAGTCCGGGGTTTTCGATCTCTTCCGCATCGCGTACGTGATACGTCGGAAAGGCCTGTTCAAGGATTTCAACCAGGTGCATGGTATTGGAAGAGTTGTACCCCCCGACCACGATAGAAAGGTCCACGTCGGTATCCGCCAGCGCCAGCGTGGCCGACTGGTTTTCGTTGGTGGCATAGCAAAGAGTGTCGGAGGTATCGGCAAAATGATCGAGAATGTCTGCCTTGCCGTACTTTTTAATGGCCGCTTCCTTAAGAATGTCCATCACTTCCTGCGTTTCGGTAGCCAGCATCGTAGTTTGATTAATGACTCCAAAGTGTTCCAGGTCCCGGTGCGGATCAAATCCGTCGGTGCTTTTATGACCGAAATAGGTTGCAAAATCTGATTTCGGCCGGTCCCCGGTCAGGATATCGGCCAGTATCCGGGCCTCGTCAGGGTTTAAGAGCACCACACAGGGGGAGTGGTCGGCGCTGTGAGAAAAAGTGGCCCGTGTTTCCTCGTGGCGGTGTTTGCCGTGGATGACCAGGGAATAACCTTTCCTGCCCAGCTGTTTGCCGCGTTTCCATACTTTCTCGACAAAGGGACAGGTGGTATTGTATTGATAGGGATCGATCCCCTGCCTTTTGAGCCGTTGCTGTATCTCAAGCGTCGTTCCGAAGGCCGGTACGATTACGATATCATCCTCGTCAAGCGACTCAATAGGAATGAGTTCCGTACCGTCGGTTTCAAAGAGGAACTTGACATCCCGGTCCAGCAGGTCTTCATTGACCGTAGGGTTATGAATCATTTCGCTGAGCAGGTAGATGTCCCGGTCCGGGTGTTGTTCTATGGTTTCATAGGCGATGTCAATAGCGTTCTCCACGCCGTAGCAAAATCCGAAATGGCGGGGCACATAAAAGCGCACGGGACCGAAGTCAAGCACACTCGGTTCCAGGTCCTTTTTACGCGGATCCATCACCTTGTTGGCGTCTTTCACCTTGCGAATAATCGGCGATTGGTAGATGTCGGGAATATTAAATTGCTTCCGGCCCATAAAGTAAGTTATTCATCTGATTTAATAGCTCGCTGGAGAGCGTTCTGTTGGACTAATGAACCCTTAAATATACGAACTTTAGCACGAAACATCAGGGGACACTTCCAAATGTTATTTTTAATACAGCCTTACACGGGGCTCACTTGAAGTGTAGTGTCTGCCTACCTATACCGTCTATTAGGTTTTAGCATGCAGCACCCCATGCAACCGTCTTTGAAGTTTCCCCGGACAACAACGATTCAAAATCCAAAAAGCTGTTTTTCAAAAATATTTACGCCTCGGCCACTTCATCCAGCTTGACTCCTACCAGCCTGCTGATTCCCGTCTCGGGCATTGTTACGCCGTACATCATTTCCGCTTTGCTCATCGTCTTTTTATTGTGGGTGATGATGATGAACTGTGTCTCCTGGCTGAAATTGCGTATCATATCCGCAAAACGCTCGATGTTGGCGTCATCCAGGGGCGCATCGACCTCATCCAGTACGCAGAAAGGGGAGGGCTTTACCAGGTAAATGGCAAAGAGCAGGGCAATGGCGGTCAGGGTCTTTTCTCCCCCGGACAGCTGGTTAATGGTAGAGGGACGCTTTCCCTTCGGGTTCGCCTTGATCTCGACCCGGGCATCCAGGGGATCTTCGGCTTCTTCATCAATGACCAGATCGCAGTAATCATCGTCATTGAAAAGGGTATGGAAGACTTTCTGAAAATTCACGCGGATTTTTTCGAAGGTATCATTAAAACGCCGGGTCGCGGTCTTGTTGATCTCTTCAATGGTCTCCCGGAGTTCTTTGGCTGCCTGCCGGAGGTCGCCGATCTGCTCTTCGTAAAAATCGAGGCGTTCCTTCTCCTCTTCGTACTCCTCAATCGCCAGGGGATTCACATCACCGATCTTTTGGAGCTTTTGTTTTAACCAGGTGATGCGTTTTTTAGCTTCGTCGGGCTCGGTGTCTTCGGGGAGCTGCCCGTCAATTTGATCCATCAGCACGCCGTAGGTTTCCCAGATATGATCGGAGAGGTTTTCGATCTGCATCTCGAACTTCTCCTTCGCCATTGCCAGGTGATGCACCAGCTCCATGTTGACCTCTTTGCGGCGGCGGACCTCCTTCAGTTCTTTTTCAATCTCGTTAATGCGACCCCGCTGTTTTCCGGAGGCTTCTTCGGCCTGTTCCAGCTGCTTGTCGGCATTCCGTTTCTTTTTTTTAAGTGTTTTGAGTTGATCTTCCAGCTGTTCAATAGAAGATTTATACTTCGTAATGCGTGCCTTGGCTTCCTCGGTCTTCTCCGAGCGCAACTTCAGCCGCTCCTTCAGGTTCTTGATGCCGCTCTCGGCCCGACGGATATCCCGTTCATGGTTTTCTACCTTGTTCTGCAAATCCTGATGCTTGAGCTGGGCGTCGTTGTACCGGCTTTGCGCAATAGAACGCTCTTCTTCCAGTTCCTGAAGCGTTTGCTTCTTTTCTTCCTGCCGCTCGTGCAAGTCTTTCAGCTTTTGCTGCAACTCTTTTTGCCGGGGATGCAGCTGGTCGAGCTCCTCGCGGGCTGTATCTTTATTACTTGTAAGTTCTTCCCGCCGGCTGTTAAGGTCGCCGATATTTTTTTCATAAATCTGTATTTTGGAATCAAAACTGTTGATCTTGTTCTCTACGGATCGCACGCGCTGCTCTTTTTCTTTCAGCTGCTCTTCCATTATACCCAGCTGAATGGCCTCATATTCTTCGCGAACCTTCGCCAGTTCAGCTTCGGATTCGGCAATTTCGGATACCAGGGTGTCCTTTTTACCGGTAAGTTTCGAAATCTTATCCTGCAGTCCCACCCGGATGCCCGCGTTTTTGGCTTTGCTTCCGCTTTGCAGAAATTGTCGTTGCGTTATCACTTCGCCATCGAGCGTAACGCCGGTATTCCTGCTGCCTGCAATCTCCCGCCAGGCCTGTTCAACGGACTCGTAAACGAACACATTCCCCAGAAGCAGTGTTTTGAGCGGTTCGAACGGCGCACCGGTGTCGACTACGTCGACCATGGAGCCGGCCTCCACAGGATAGGAGTCCGCAAGCTTGTCAAGCGGGATGAACGTAGCTTGTCCCTTGTCATGCTCTTTGAGCAAAGACGCTGCCTGCCGGGCTTCTGCGAGCGTTTCGACGACCAGGAAATTAAGGGCTTCGCCCAGGACCGACTCCAGGGCTACCGCATGTTGCTCGTCCGTGGACAACAGGTTCGAAACCACATCCAGCAGCGGAAAATCCCCGCTGTGTTCCTCCAGCAGAAACTGCACGCTGGAGGGAAAAGCTTCATTGGAATCCGCAATATCCTGCAGCAGGGACATTTCCGAGGTCACCGAATCGAGCCTGCTCTGCTGTCCCCGTATCTGGTCTTTCAGCTCCTCCTGGCGCTCACTGAGCTCATCGCGTTTTTGGCGCGCATCCTGCAGCACCTGCTGTTGCTTGTCGCGATCAGCGACCGCCTGTTCCAGCTTTGAAGCAAGCATTTTCTTTTCCCCGCGAAAGTTGGCGATTTCATCCTCGAGGTCTTCTATTTCTTCCCGGATGCGGATGAGATCACCCTCGGTGTTTTCCAGCCGCGATTCAATCCTGATTCGCTTGGTCTGCAGCTCATTAAGGTCGCTGTTGGCCTTTGAAAACTCCTCTTCGAGCTCATCCAGCTCCTCGCGTTTGGCAGCGTACTGCTGTTGAATTTCGCGGTATCGCTCTTTGGAGTTCTCCAGGTTTTTTTCGGCCTTCTCCAGATCCGTATCAAATGTTTCGAGCTTACTCCGGCTGCTTTTGAAGGCTTCACGCAGGTCTTTCAGATCCTGCTCGCTCTGCTGGATATCCTTGCCGTATTGCTCTATGACCCCTTCTTCGTTGCTGATCTTCTCGCGCGTGATCTGCAACTTGGTCTCGGTATCCCTGATCCTGGAGTGCAGCTGGCTGACCCTCCGCTGCGCTTCCGACTGCAGGCGTTCTTTCTCCGTAAGGGCCTCCCGGGCGGACTCTTCTTCCTGTTCCAGCTTTTTTGCCTTGGAAAGGATCTCCTTTTTTTCCTTGTCGGCATTGCCGATGCGCTCTTTCAACGGCTCCAGCTCTTCCTTGATTTTAGTAAACTCATGCTTGTTAAGCGCCTTGTCCAGCTGCTCCAGCTCGTTGTTGTATTTTTTAGCCTTACGGGCTTTTTCGGCCTGACGCTCCAGCGATTTCGTCTTTTTGCGGACTTCCACCAGGATATCTTCCACGCGCTGGAGGTCCGACTGCGTATCATCCAGCTTGCGGAAGGTGCGCTTGCGCTTCTCTTTGTAGCGGGTGATGCCGGCCGCTTCCTCAAAGAGTTTTCGCCGGTCGTTATTCTTGTCATTAAGGATTTCTTCCACCATTTTCAGTTCGATAACCGAATACGCATCCGAGCTCATCCCGGTGTCCATAAACAGCTCGGTAATATCCTTTAACCGGCAGGTGGTGCCGTTGATGAGGTATTCGCTTTCCCCGGATCGATACAGGCGGCGGGCAATGGTAATTTCATTATATTCGGTGGGGAGCAATCCTTTGTTGTTGACGAGCGTCAGGGCGACCTGCGCCATCCCGAGGGCATTTTTTTGAGCCGTACCGTTAAAAATTACGTTCGACATGCTGGACGATCGCAGGAGTGTGGGGCGCTGTTCCCCGAGTACCCAGCGCATGGCGTCGACAATATTGGATTTGCCACAGCCATTGGGACCTACAATAGCCGTAATGCCCTTATCAAAAGAGACTTTGGTATTGTAGGCAAAGCTCTTAAAACCTTGTAGTTCCAGCTCGGATATATACATTTTTTATTCGATGGCAATGTACAAATCCCAAATAACAAAAACATTAGTCATAGTAGCTGCGGCTTACTGCCGGGCGCCTGTGAGCAGGTTTTTGTTATTTGCATTTTGATTATTGCAATTTGAAATCAAACCGTCATGATTTCTTTTTTCTTTTTTTCCAGCAGCTCGTCTACTCGTTCGGTGTGCTGGTCGGTTAATTCCTGGATGGCATCCTCAGCTTCATACTTGGAATCTTCCGGAAGGGACTCTTTCTCCACTCGTGTTCTGATCTCGTCATTGGCATCGCGCCGGGTATTGCGAATAGAAATGCGCGTGTCCTCGGCGATTTCTTTCACGCGTGATACCAGCTCTTTGCGGCGCTCTTCCGATAAGATAGGCAGCGGAATGCGGATGATATTGCCGTCATTGCTGGGATTCAGCCCCAGTCCCGCCGACATGATCGCCTTTTCAATATCCTCCATAGCCGATTGATCAAAAGGCTGGACCGTCAGCAGCCGCGCTTCGGGTGCACTGACGTTCGCCAGCTGGTTGAGCGGAGTCTGCGAGCCGTAGTAATCTACTTTTACGCCGTCCAGCAGGGCAGGCTTGGCTTTGCCTGCTCGCACATGCGATAATTCTTTTTTATAATAAATGATGGCTTCATCCATCTTGTTTTTGGTATCATCGATAATGCTCTGCAGCTCTGGAGGTATCATAACAGATCAAACTTTGTTAGAAGGTCATTTTGTGGTAGCTATAAGATCAGAATGAATTTAAGAAATCTATGAATCTTCCCAAACTACCGTTGAACCTATATTTTTTTCTCCGGCCAGCACTTTCTTCAAGTTGCCTACCACATTCATATTGAAGACGATGATAGGTGTTTCGTTTTCGCGGCACAGGGTAAAAGCGGTGAGATCCATAATCGAAAGCCGCCGTTCGAGCACTTCTTCTCCCGTAATGGTCTGAAATTTCTCGGCATCGGGATTTTTTTCGGGATCGGAATCAAAAATGCCGTCCACCCGTGTGCCTTTGAGAATGACATCCGCTTCAACCTCTATGGCCCGCAGGGAGGCAGCGGTATCGGTGGTGAAATAGGGGTTGCCGGTACCGGCACCGAAAATAACGACCCGTCCCTTTTCGAGATGGCGAATAGCGCGCCGCCGTATATAGGGCTCGGCAACCTCTTCCATGCGGATTGCTGACATGAGCCGGGTATGCACGCCTTTGCGTTCCAGGGCATCCTGCAGGGCCATGCTGTTAATCATGGTAGCCAGCATGCCCATGTAGTCGCCCTGTACGCGGTCCATTCCTTCTGTGGCTCCCTTGACGCCTCGAAAAATATTACCGCCGCCCACGACCACCGAAACTTCGTAATTTTCATCATGAGCCGCCTTGATTTCATCTGCGTATTGGGTCAGAATATCACCGTCAATACCATGTCCCTGCGTGCCTAACAGCGCTTCGCCGCTTATTTTAAGTAAAATTCGTTTGTAATTATTGGCCACTGTATTTAAATCCCGTTTTATTGAAGTTGATGGTTTCTGTGATGCCGAATCAGCCTGCCCTCTACCCATAACATAATTAATGTATGCTAAAGGTTCTTGCGTTTATCCGGTCGCTGTGCAGGTCTGGATCTCCACAAGCAGCCTACCGTTCTCATGACCGTCAGGCCTCAATGCAGCTCAAGGCTTTTGTTCCCGGTCTGCGGGGGATCAGAATCAGAGATTGCAGAAATAGGGCTAACTATTCCCCTAAGCATAAAAAAGGCTACCGAATCGGTAGCCTTTTTTTGAATCTGTTTGTTTACGACTCTTCGCCGAGTTGAAGCCGGTGAAACGACTTCACCAGCGGCATTTCATTTTCTTTAAGGTATGCCTCCACCGACATGCTGTTGTCTTTTACAAATTTTTGATTCAGCAACACGCGTTCTTCATAAAAACGCCGCAGTTTTCCTTTGGCCGCCTTTTCGGCAATCTCTTCCGGTTTGCCTTCATTCAACAGCTGCTCCCTGGCAATCTCGAGTTCCTGTTCCACAATGGAACTGTCGATGCCTTCCCGGGTCACCGCAATGGGATTCATAGCGGCGATCTGCATGGCCACATCCTTGGCGATCTCTTCGTCCGTTATTTCGCCGTCAAATTCGACGATCACGCCAAGCTGGTTACCGGGATGGATGTAGGAGATATACTGGCCGTCCGAATGTACGGAAAGAACCCGGTTAAACTTAATTTTTTCGCCAATTTTCCCGATCATATCTTTCAGGTGGTCTGCGACGGTAAGTCCTTCCAGCTCCGTTTCGAGCAGTTCGTCAACCGAGTTGATCTCCTGCTCAAACACCAGGTCCAAAAACTGTTGCGCCCGGTTCTGGAAGTCTTCGTTACGGGCCACAAAATCGGTCTCACAGTTGATCTCCAGGGCGGCGGCCCTGCTTTTGTCGTCGCTGAGTCGGGTAAGAATCAGTCCCTGGTTCGCTTCCCGGTCAGCTCGCTTTTCAGAAAGCTTTTGGCCTTTCTTGCGCAGTACTTCAATTGCTTTGTCAAAGTCTCCGTCGGCTTCCTGGAGGGCTTTTTTGCAATCCATCATACCGGCCCCGGTTTGCTCACGCAGTTCTTTTACATCTTTGGCAGAAATGCTCATGTTGAGTTACGGTGTTTAATTTTTATGGTTAATGATTGAATGCCGTTCGGCCTATTCCTCTTCACCGGAAGCATCGTCGGATTTTCTTTTGCGGCGAGAGCGGCGTTTGCCGGTTGCCTTTTTCCTGGTTTTGACCTGCTCTTCGGCCTGTTGAGCCTTTTGGGCGGCCTCTTCCAGGACCTCTTCTTCATTTTGAGCTTCGCGCTGGGCATTCCCCTCGATGATGGCATCGGCAATGCTTGAGGAAATAAGCTGAATCGTTCGCGCCGAATCGTCGTTGCAGGGGATAATGTAATCCGGGATATCGGGATCGCTGTTGGTATCGACCATGGCAACAATCGGGATATTAAGCTTGACCGCCTCATTCACGGCAATGTCTTCCTTAATCGTATCCACCACAAAGATGGCCCCCGGCAGGTGATTCATATTGGCAATGCCGCCCAGGGTCTGTTCCAGCTTTTCACGTTCCCGGTCAAGCATCAGGGCTTCTTTTTTGGTAAGTTCATCAAAGGTACCGTCTTTGCTCATGCGGTCAATTTCTTCCATCCGTGAAATGCTTTTCTTGACGGTCGCAAAATTGGTCAGCATGCCTCCAAGCCAGCGATGCGTAATATAGGGCATACCGCATCGGATCGCTTCGGTCTTGATGATATCCTGCGACTGTTTTTTGGTTCCTACAAACAGGATCGTTTTACCGGCACGGGAGAGTTTGGTGACTTCATCCAGGGCTTCCTGGAAAAATTTCTGTGTTTTTTTGAGATCAATGATGTGAATCCCGTTTCGTTCCATGAAGATAAAGTCCTTCATTTTGGGATTCCATCGGCGGGTAAGATGTCCGAAATGGGCACCTACCTTTAAAAGCTTTTCTAAATCAGGGGTCTTTGGCATAGTATTGTTAGGGTAATTTATGTTTGAGTTAGTCCTCTACGCAGGTCGTACCCGGCGCTAATCCCGACCGCTGTCGGGACACTCGGCGCACTGAGTCGCTGCGTATGTGTGATTGTTAGGTGAATGGTTATTTGCTGGATTGGAGTTTCCTCCAGTAACAAATAACAAATATACAGATAACAAACGTTACCGTTTGGAGAACTGGAACTTCTTGCGGGCACCAGGCTGTCCGTACTTCTTGCGTTCGACCATGCGATCGTCGCGGGTAAGCAGGTCATGAGCCTTCAGTACATCGTGCCACTCCTCGTTATGGTCGTCAAGGGCGCGTGCCAGTGCGTGCTGAATAGCGCCGGACTGGCCGGTAATTCCGCCACCGCGCACCGTTACCTTGATGTCGAACTGTCCGTCGGATTCGGTTACCTCCAATGGGAGCGAAGCTACATTCTGATGTGCTTTCGTACTGAAGTAATCTTCCAGTGATCGTTTGTTAACCGTAAATGTTCCGGATCCCGGCTGGATATACAAACGCGCAGTAGAAGTCTTTCTTCGTCCGATGAAATTTTTTTGTTCCATTCGTAATTAAAGCTCTATTTTTTCGGGTTGTTGTGCTTCCTGTTCGTGAACCGGACCAGCATAGACCCTGAGATTTGTCATCAGCTTGTTAGCAAGCTTGTTTTTGGGCAGCATCCCTTTTACAGCGTTGGTAATAAGGAATGTGGGGTCTTTGTCCAGCATATCTTCGGCCGAAGTAACGCGCTCGCCTCCGGGATAGCCGGTATAGCGAAAATACTCTTTCTGCTGCAGTTTATTGCCACTTAGTTCAACTTTTCCGGCATTGATTACCACAACATTGTCCCCGGTATCCATGTGCGGAGTAAATTCAGGCTTATGCTTGCCTCTCAGGTAGGTTGCTACCTTGCTGGCCACACGTCCGAGAGCGTGCCCTTCGGCATCGACAAGAACCCATTTCTTTTCGATATCACTCGCTTTAGCAGAGTAGGTCTTGTAACTATTGGTATCCACAATAAATCTTGTTTAAAAATTGCTTTTGCATGAAGTCCCGCAAAATAGACTTATTTAAATCCATTTGCAATGAGAAATTTTAAATTCAAATCAGGAGTCTGCCGGACACATCATGATCTGCTGCGAGTAAGCAGAATCTGGCGTTTTCTTCCTTTTTTCGTGTAATAGTACTACTATTTGCAGTGAATGAGCGGCAAACCAGATGGCCTTAATCCTCCATTCCCTCATTACTATCCCCTGCGGCAGACTCCTGAAGATCCAGGATACCGAAAATTTTCAAACGTCATGATGGTATGCCGCTGGTTTAGTAAAGAATTTTCAAAAGCCGGTTGTCAGAATACCGGCCATAGTTTTGTGATGCGGGCAGTAAAATTTATCGGCCGGCAAAGAAGATATTCTTAAAAAAAAGTGGTACATTTACCCCGATAGATATAAACATTTTTAGTACAACGAATTAACCTAATTTCTTTACAACCGATGAGCCAGAAAACATTTCAAGATACCAAAATAGAATTTGATACCGGTTCCGGAAAAGCTCAGCTATACAGCCTGAAAAAACTGGAAGAATTCGGATACGGTAACATCAGCAAGCTACCGTTTACCATCCGAATTTTGCTCGAGGCAGTACTTCGTGAGCACGACGATTTTATTATTACCGACAAAGATGTAGAACTGTTGGCCAACTATAATGCGAAAAGCCCGGAGGGTGAGATTCCCTATAAGCCCTCGCGGGTCGTCCTCCAGGACTTCACGGGAGTTCCGGCGGTCGTTGACCTGGCCGCCCTGCGGTCGGCCATGAAGCGCATGGGGGGGAGCCCGCAGTCGATCAACCCGCAGGTGCCGGTGGATCTGGTGATCGACCACTCGGTGCAGGTGGATGAATTCGGCCAGGAGTATGCTTTTATGCATAATGTGGAGAAAGAATTTGAGCGTAACCGCGAGCGATATGAGTTCTTGAAATGGGGACAGAAGGCCTTTGACAACTTCCGGGTGGTGCCGCCGGGACGCGGAATCGTGCACCAGGTGAATCTTGAATATCTGGCGCAGGGAGTGTTTAGCAGGGAGGAGGACGATGGCTCAACCGTTGTATTCCCGGATACGCTGGTCGGGACCGACTCGCATACAACCATGATTAACGGTCTGGGCATCCTGGGCTGGGGCGTCGGCGGCATTGAAGCTGAAGCTGCTATGCTGGGGCAGCCGATACACATGCTGGTTCCCGAAGTGGTCGGCATGGAACTGACCGGTGCACTGCGGGAGGGGATAACGGCTACCGACCTGACCCTGACGGTCACGCAGATGCTGCGCCGGCATGGCGTGGTGGGTAAGTTCGTTGAATTCTACGGAGAAGGGCTCCAGAACATGAGCCTGCCCGACCGCGCGACCATTGCAAACATGTCGCCTGAATACGGGGCGACGATGGGCTTCTTTCCGATGGACAGCGAGTCGATGCGGTATATGCGCCGCACCGGGCGCTCGGAAGAGCAGGTAACCCTTATTGAAAATTACATGCGGGCCCAGGGCCTGTTCCATACGGCCGACATGCCGGACCCGGAATACAGCGATACGCTGAAGCTGGATCTGGGGGAGGTGGAAACCTCGCTGGCCGGTCCGAAGCTCCCGCACGATCGCATTACGCTGCCGAACATGAAGGAGACGTTTGAAAGCAGCCTGACCAGCAATGATCCGACCATGGGCTTTAACCTGGCCCAGGAAAAGCTGGCCAACAAAGGGACGTTTAAGAACGGCCGGGAAATAGAGATGACGCACGGTGATGTGGTGATCGCAGCTATTACATCCTGTACCAACACCTCGAATCCAAGCGTAATGCTGGGAGCGGGAATTGTAGCCAAGAAGGCGCTTGAAAAAGGCCTGGCGGTTCCGCCCTATGTTAAAACGTCCCTGGCTCCCGGTTCGCGCGTCGTAACGGATTACCTCGAAGAGGCCGGCTTGACCGATTATCTGGACCAGCTCGGTTTCAACCTGGTGGGCTACGGATGTACGACCTGTATCGGCAATTCTGGTCCTTTGCCCCCGCCCGTAGAGTCCGCCGTAAAAGAGGGGGAGCTGATTGTCGCCGGGGTACTCTCGGGCAACCGTAACTTTGAGGGACGTATTCACCCGTACGTCAAAGCCAATTACCTGGCCTCTCCGCCGCTGGTTGTGGCGTACGCCCTGGCCGGTACCGTGGATATCGACCTTGAAAATGAGCCAATCGGCCGGGATAAGGAGGGCAATGAGGTCTACCTGAAAGATATCTGGCCGACCTCCGAAGAAATTGCCGAGCACCTGGACAGCGCTATTCGACCGGAGCTGTTCGATAAACAGTATGGAGATATTTTTAACTCCGAGGAGTGGGATGCTATTCCCGTCGGCGGCGGCGAACTGTACGAATGGAAGGAGGAATCCACCTATATCCAGGAGCCTCCGTTTTTTATGGACATGGGGGAAGAACCCGAACCCATCACCCCTATCGACGGGGCGCGGGCACTGGTGAAAGTCGGTGATTCCATTACGACCGACCATATATCCCCGGCCGGGAATATCGGGATCGACACGCCCGCCGGGAAATACCTGATGGATCACGGGGTAGAGCCGGCAGACTTTAACTCTTACGGGTCGCGGCGCGGCAACGATCGCGTGATGACCCGCGGGACCTTTGCCAACGTGCGCTTTAAGAATCAGCTGGCGCCGGGGACCGAAGGGGGCTATACCACCTATTTCCCGGAAGATGAGGTGACCACCATCTACGATGCCGCCATACGGTACAAAGAGCAGGACACCCCGCTCGTTGCACTGGCCGGTACACAATATGGAACCGGATCGTCCAGGGACTGGGCGGCGAAAGGGACCATCCTGTTGGGTGTTGAGGCGGTTATTGCCACTTCCTATGAACGCATTCACCGGTCGAACCTGGTCGGCATGGGCGTACTGCCCCTGCAGTTTAAAGAGGGTGAATCGGCCGACGTGCTTGGATTGGATGGATCTGAAGTATTCAGTATCGATGTTTCCGATGACCTGCAGCCGCGCGACCTCGTGCCGGTAGAGGCCCGGAAAGAGAATGGAGAAACCGTCTCTTTTGAAGCCGTTTGCCGTATCGATACGCCGGTGGAAATCGACTACTATCGCAACGGGGGGATCCTGCACTACGTGCTGCGCGACTATCATAAAGCGGACCAGGAGAAGCAAAGCTAATGGTTTATTTCGTACCTTTTGGCTTGATCCAAAAGGTACGTAAAAGATCAAGGCTGAGAAAACCCAGCGCCCGGCGTCTGCTGCGGCTCCGGAGAAAAATATAAACTCACCCGACATAGTCGGGTTCAAACATATATTTTTCTTATTCCTACGCCTTGCATCCACCACCCGGGGCGCTGACTTTTCAAGGCCGAAGGAATGGTTTCTTTCGGACTAAACGGTTCGTCCTGTTTTCGAGGCCATAGTTTTATTATTCCTTCGCCTTGCATCCACCGCCCGGGGCGCTGAGTTTTCAAGGCCGAAGGATTAGTTTCTTTCGGACTAAACGGTTCGTCCTGTTTTCGAGGCCGTATTTTTTAAAAAAATGCAAAATCATTGTTTTGCCCAATCTCTACATTTTCACGATTTCAAAATCCTCATGTATTGATGTATATATACACTGCGGTTTTAAAATCGCTCAGGTTTTGGTATTGAACAAAACCCTGGTTTTCAAAGCCCTCCTGGAGTAAAAAAGATCAGATCACCCACCGGTCGATTCCGCGCATGGTAAAAAGCCGGGCCATGAGCCGGGACAGGGGGGTATTGAGCATCAGCGAGACCATACCGTTCCGCACGGCCGGCAGCGGGACGTTTCGTCCCAGCCGCATATTGAGTTCCCCTCTTCTGCCGGCATTCCGGGCGGCCTTTTTGCGTCGTTGTTCAAATCCTTTCAGGAGGTCTCTGCCCCGGTTGCGGGGGGAAGGATGGCCCAGCATTTGCCTTAAGCATAGGGACAGATCCCAGGCCCCCAGCCAGCCCAGGTTCATTCCCTGTCCGCCGATCGGACTTACGACATGGGCCGCATCACCGGCTAACAGGCACTGATTTTTGACCATCTGCCCGGCCACCCGTTTTTCAACCCCAAAGCTGCTGAGCATGAAATGAGAGGTGTC
>NZ_JBEPWZ010000028.1:0-21530 GCF_041642155.1 Fodinibius sp. | reverse complement strand
CCGTCTTGGGCACCACTGTTTTAATTTCGGGGATATTCTGCGTCAGCTTGGCCGCCAGCCAATCCGCATTTTCCACCGATTCTTCGAGGGTTACCGACGGCATCCGTACCTGCTCCACCAGGATCGACCCCTCATCCAGTTCCGGCAGAAATTCGGTCCCCAGAAAAGGAATCAAAGCCACAGAGATTCCAAAAATGGTAACCGCTGTCGTTATGATTATCCCTTTTCTGTCAAGGCTGATTTCCAAAAAGCGCTCGTAACGGGGGCGCAGCCAGTTAATGACATAGTTCTTGCGAATCTTGACCCCTTTTCGAAATACAATAGCGGATATGGCCGGCACGTAGACCAGGGCCAGCAGCAGCGAGCCAAAGACGGCTGTGGCTACGGTAATGGCCATGGGGCGGTAGAGGATGCCTTCCATCCCGGAAAAAGTCATGACCGGCACGTAGACCATCAGGATAATAAGCACCCCGAAGAAGATGGGGCGAGCTACCTCGTGGGCGGCCTCGCGGATGATGAGCAGGCGGGATTTTTTAGAACGATCACCGTGTAATTTATCTACGATGTTTTCGACCATCACCACCGAACCATCCACGACCATTCCGAAATCGATCGCTCCCAAACTCATCAGGTTGGCTGCGAGTCCCACTTGGTCCATGCCGATAAAGGCAAAGAGCATGGAGAGAGGGATCACGGAAGCCACGATTAAGGCCCCGGAGATCTCTCCCAGCAAAAGAAGAAGCACGGCAATCACAAAAAAGCCACCCTCAACCAGGTTGGTGATTATGGTACTCGTAGTACGATCCACCAGATCCGACTGATCATAAAATTTTTCGATATAAACGCCTTCCGGGAGACTTTCATTGACCTCATTGATCTTGGCGTCGACGTCGCCGATGACTTCGCGTCCATTGCCGCCCCGAAGCATCATGGCAATGCCGGTCACGATCTCTCCCTTGCCGTCCTGGGTAACCGCCCCCTGCCGCAGCTGTCGTCCGACCGAAACCTCCGCAATATCTTTTACGTAGATCGGCCGGCCTTCCAGCTCCTCAACGATAATATCCTCGATATCCCTGATATTGTTGATCTGACCAAAGCCCCGCACAATATACTGCTCCCGGTTGTGCTCCAGGTAGTTTCCGCCCGACACGCTGTTATTATTTTCTATGGCATCGGTCAGGTCTTTCAGCCCGATCCCGTAATTTCTCAGCCTGTCCGGTTCAACCGCCACCTCGTACTGTTTGACAAAGCCGCCGAAGGAGTTGATTTCGGTAACCCCCTTGACGGTTTTGAGCTGAGGAGCGATCAGCCAGTCCTGGATCGTACGCAGTTCTGTGAGAGTGTAATTGTCACTGCCGCGAACCACATACTGCACAATTTCCCCCAGCGCCGTGGAAATAGGCCCCAATTGCGGGGAAGAAACCCCTTCGGGCAGCTCCCCGGCAATGCTTTGGACACGCTGGCTTACCAGCTGGCGGGCAAAATAGATGTCCGTCCCTTCTTCAAACTCCACGGTCACGGCCGAAAGCCCAAACTGCGAAATCGAGCGCACCTCCCTGACATCGGGCAGCCCGTTCATGGAGGTTTCAATGGGGTAGCTTACCAGTCGCTCTACATCATACGGGGAATACTGTCCGGCTTTCGTAATCACGAGAACCTGAACCGGGGTAACATCCGGCTGGGAGTTGATAGGGATATTCAACAGCGAAAATACGCCGGCTGCCGCCATCAGGAGCGTCAGCGAAAGTGCCACGAATTTCTGCTTTAAACTAAAATCAATTAATCGAGTCAGCATGATATATATCCTGAATGTTAGTCGGCAAACTGTTCAAAGCGCTCCAGTGCTTTAAGGCTGAATACCTGGCTTACCGCGATATTATCGCCGGCTTCCAGTCCGGATCCAATAATAGCGAAATCAGCGGTAGCACGATTGATCTCAACGGGTCGTTTTTCATATTCCCGGGGCGAGAGCTGTACAAAAACGGTAGCCCGGGCACCGTCAAACTGGATGGCCGACATCGGAATACTGATGGCGTTCTCCCCGGCCCGGGCGGTATACGTCATGCGGACATTTTGTCCGACAATAGGCCAGTTGTTTTTCGTCTCTACCAGGGAATTGAGTACGATGGACCTGTTTTCTTGATCCAGGGCTGGATTTACCGAGGTTATGGTCGTTTCAAGCCGGGGCCCGGAAGCGGGTTCCCCACCCGACCGCTCTGTAATGAGAACAGGGTCCCCGGTCTGTAGAAAAGGAGCATCGGAGGCGGAGACGAACCCTTTTACCAGTACCTCTTTATTGTCAATAATGTTAAGCATCTCCTCGTAGGCATTTACCGATTGCCCCAGATCAATAAAATGTTCATTCACCACGCCCGTTATCGGGGCATACAGGGTGAGGCGGGACTCGGGCTCTGACGTCTGGGGATCCCACTGTTCAATGGTTTCCTCGGATATACCGACGGCGTGCAGGCGGGCGTGCGAGGCATTTTGTCTGGCCTGGGCCCTGTTCAAATCGGCCTGGGCCCGTTGCAGCGTACGCTCGGGACTTATTTTTTCCTCTGTCAGCACTCTGAGGCGGTCTACCTGCTGCTGCTGGTATATAATTTCCGCTCTTGTTTCGAGATAGTCGGCCACGAGATTGGCAAACTCAAGGCTCTCCAGGTCCAGCAGCGGGTCGCCTTTGCGCACGTGCTCGCCTTCATGGGCATATATACGGGCCACCCTCCCGTTAATGGGAGCACTTACAAATGAAATCCGCTCCGGGGAGGCGAACACTTGTCCCGGCGCTTCAATGGTAAAAGAGATCTGCCGGGATTCAACGGTCTGGGTTTGGATGGACAGGTCCTCGGCCTGCTGCTCCGTAAGCTGTACGGTTGCCGTTGAAGGGGTTTCGGCAAGGGAGGGCGGCGTACCGGGATCCTGTGTCCCTTCATTTTCCGCCGGTTCTCCCCCGCAACCTATTATCATAAAGGGCATAAAAAAAAGCAGTATCCCCAGCTTTAGATTTTTTTTGGTGGTATTGGCTGAAAATAAAGTCATGATCACGTCCATTGATTACTTGTCATTGAAAAATGATATCGGCCTGCAGGTATTGCTCCAGGGCAATAACCTTCAAATAATAATCTCTGAGTGTTTGATAGTATGCTTCCTGGGTTCGCAGGTAGGTGCGCTGGGCCTCCAAAAGTCTCAACAGGTCCAGCTCGCCATACTGGTACCCTTTTTGGGTCATGCGCACCAGTTCCATGGATTTGGACTGTATGGATTCCCTGAAACGCTGGATATTGACCCGGGTCGCCCGGTAGCTGTGCCAGCTCTGTTCCGCCCGTTTTTTTAGCGAAAGCTCATATTCGATAAATTTCCAGTCTGTTTCGCGCTCTCGTGCATGGGCCTGTTTCACTTTGCGGCTCTGGCTGGCCCCAAACCAGAGGGGAATGCTCACGCCCACCTCGAAACCGTAAAAATCGTAGTCGCTGCCGAAATCCTGTTTGTAATAGTTTACGCTCAGGTCCGGCAGGTAACTGGTTTTGGCTACTTTGGTCTGTAACGAAGCCACACGCCGCTGCTGGCTGATCTGATTTAACTCCGGATGATGGTCCAGCCGGCGCAGAACCTCCTCCTGGTCGATATCCACCGCGATATAACGCAGGGTGTCGGGGAAGCTGATATCGTAGGTCTGACCTTCCGGTTCGAGTCCGATCGTTTCGAACAAATTGTACCGGGCATCCATAATTTGCTTGCGGGCCGTCTCGAGCTTGTTTTGGGCTTCGGACAGCTGTAGCTCTGCCTGCATGGCGTCAATTTCGGAGGACTCTCCCAGGTCCGACCTGGTTTGGGCGGCATTAGTCAATTGCCGGAAGAGATTCACCTGTTCCCGGGCAAGGTGACTTATTTCGATAGCATAGGCCAATTCGGTATATGCCGATTTTACATCCGCTTTGAGCTGCAGCTTCTGGGCCTGCAGCTGTCGCTCAAGCACACCGGTTTGTGCCTGCTCATTTTTATAGCGGTAATAGCTGGTGAGCGGAAAATCAAAGGTCTGTGACACCGACCAGCGCTGCTCGGAAAAACCGTTGTCTCCAATCCCCTCTTTGAAGTAG
This sequence comes from Fodinibius sp., assembly GCF_041642155.1. Lineage (NCBI taxonomy): Bacteria > Pseudomonadati > Balneolota > Balneolia > Balneolales > Balneolaceae > Fodinibius > Fodinibius sp. Next base: position 17,433 of record NZ_JBEPWZ010000028.1, on the reverse strand, counting down.
GTGAGTTCAGGGTCACGTAGTCCGATACTCAACACCTGCTGCTGCCGCTGCGCATCTATCTTATTTCGCAGCTGATTAATCCGCGGATTCTGTTCATAGGCAACCTGGAGGGCCTTTTGAACATTCAGGGCTGAAAGGTCCGTCGTATCGGGACTCCCAGCCTGAAAGGAAACAACCAGCGCAAATATTAAGAAATTCATCATTTCAATACCTTATAGCCGTTAACCGCATTGCTGCGTTATTGTTTTACTGGCTAAAAGCTATGAAAAGAATCTGTAGAGAATATGGATTTTATACCTGTTCCCCGGTAAGCAACCAGGGAAGCCTGGCCTCTGCCACGCCATAAAAACTAGAAATGAATGCTTATCTCAGCTCCTTTTCCCGGCCTGTTTTCAGCCCTGCAATCAAAGTTATGCAGGCGACAAATACTCTGAACGATGGAAAGCCCGAGACCGGGACTTCCGTTTTCCAGGCCGGCGGGATAATTGCTGTTCTTTTTAAATCGATCGAAAACGGAGCCGATAAATTCCGGCGGAATGCCCGGGCCCTGGTCCCGTACCGAAAAGCGGGAGCGTTCTTCCCCGCAGCTTGTTGCAAGCGTGATGGCGGATCCGCGGGGTGAAAATTTTACGGCGTTCTGTATAATATTGTAGATGGCCGCCTGAATAAGCTCGCTGTTTCCCTGAACGGTAATGGAACATTCAAAATCCTTTTGGAGTGCAATTTCCTTCATCTCAATAAAGTCCCGCAGCTCTCCTGTCACTTCATCGACCATCTCGTTGATCTCAATCTGTTCATTGAGCGAATACTGCCTGTTTTCCACCCGGCTGATTAACAGCAGGGCATCGCTTAACCGGCTCAGCCGTACGGCGGTCTGCTGTATATCGCTGACTGATTCTACGGTCTTCCGGTCCAGCGATTCCGGCTCCGACAGGATTTTTTCCGCCTTCTGTCGAATAATGGAAAGCGGAGTCAGAAGCTCATGAGAAACATTCTGGATAAAATGTTTCTGGTCTTCAAAGGAGGAGCGAATATGCTGCATCATAGAGTTCAGGGCCCGATTGAGCACATTCACTTCGTAAGTGGAAGTACCGGGAAGGGCTTCGTCAAAATCGGAGGGATCGGATATCTGCTCGAGGGTATCCACCGTACGGTAAAACGGGGTTAAAATTTTGTCCAGCACAAACTGGTTAAATACATACAGCAGAAGAATCCAAATGAGCAACCCGGCCAGTACACTCATGAGAATCGTGGTGCTGATATTAGCCCACGAGGCTACCTCCTCATATATTCGCAGGGTATAATAACGATCATTTACGCTGACGGTCGTCGTTAATTGCCGGTAGGACCTGGATTCCACCTCTTTCTCCGGGTTGCGAAGCGTATCAATGGTCGCAAACCGATTCTCATAGGGGGCTACGGAACCGTCATACTCCACAATTTCAATCCATTCATAGGAGCCGAACTTGCCCAGTTCTGTAATCCCATCAAGACTGGTTTCGTCCTGGCCGACCTGGCTGATGATATCAATCTTATGCTGCAGCAGGTGATTGTCGAGTTCATCAAACACCGTCTTATCGACCAGGTAATAGATGCCTGCGCTGGTAAATACAAACACGACCAGCGTCAGTATCGTATTGCTGAGCAGTATCTTGTTATTCAGCTTCATACGCTGTCAGCTTGTACCCGACGCCATAGATGGTTTCTATAATATTGTCCGCACCGGCATCAGAAAGTTTTTTTCGGATATTCTTCATGTGAGAATTGATAAAGTCGAGCGAAAACCGGTCGTCAATCCTGTTTCCCCAGATATGTTCGGCCAGCGATATCCGGGTAATGGTTTTGTTCTTGTTAAGGAGGAGGTAGCGCAGCATTTTATATTCTGTTTCGGTAATATCAAGGGATTGATCGTTGACACGGACCTCCATATGATCGAGATTGACTTCCAGGGGTCCTCCTGAAATATGATTGTCGCTTATTTTGAACTTGCGACGCAATACCGCGTGAATACGTGCTCGCAGCTCTGCCAACGGGAAAGGTTTAGCCAGATAATCATCGCTGCCCAGCTCCAGTCCTTTGACCTTGTCCTCGGTTTCTCCCCGCGCCGTAATGATGATCACGGCCGTCTCCCGGTAATATTTATTCACTGTTTTCAACAATTCAATACCGTCCCCGTCTGGGAGTCCCAAATCCAGCAGCACCAGATCATACGCTTCCCCGGCAATAAGATCGTTGGCCTGTTGTAAGCTTTCCGCAGTATCCACATAAAAGCGTTCCTCGAGCAAGCACTGCTCGAGATCCTCGATGAGCAGCGGCTCGTCTTCTACGATAAGAGCTCGCATGTATAATATATATGATCTTATATTTGTTATTGCAACGCCTTTAGCCCATCACAGGCTACCGGGGCTGCGGAAAAACCAATAAAGAAGGCGTTGTCCGGTTTGTAAAAGGAGGAACATCCGGATTCATTACAGTCCGGAACTACCCGTTCCCCTGCTCTTCTGCTTCCTTAAATGGAGTCTATCACTTTTGAAAGGAGTCCCTGTACCTTTTTGGCCACTTCGCCCAGCTCCTCGTTTTCGACCGCCTGCATGGAGGCGATGGGATCAACCGCAGAAACCTCTACTTCGCCGTTCTCATGCTCTTGTACAATGACGTTGCAGGGCAGCATCAGTCCGATGTGCTCTTCTGCCGTCAGGGCCTGGTGGGCAAGCGGCGGATTGCAGGCTCCTAAAATCTGGTACTTTCTGAAATCCACATCCAGTTTCTCTTTCAGGGTGGCTTTGATATCAATCTCCGTGAGAATGCCGAAGCCCTCCTCTTTCAAAGCGGCTGTCGTTTTTTCGATTGCTTCCTCAAAAGGAATATCCAGTTTTTTGCTAACATGATAAGACATAATAATGGGATTAGTAGTTTGTATTAATTTTAGTGTTCGACCCGCTCATATTTCCCGCAGTTTCTGATCGATAATTCGTTTAAGCTGAGGCATCTGCACCACACCCGATTGCTGCCAGAGAACTTGTCCTTTGTGGAAAAGGATCAGCGTCGGCACCCCCCTGACCTGGTATCGAATAGCGGCGGCAGCATTTTTTTCCGTATCAACTTTTATAATATTTAATTTGTCGCCCATCTCTTTTTTCAGATTCTTGAGGATCGGGGACATCATCTTGCAGGGACCGCACCAGTCGGCATAAAAATCCACCAGTACCGGGGTATCCCCGTTAATCACCTCGGAAAAGGTCATCGTTTTTTTTGCAGTGCTCATCGTTTTGGCTGTTTAGTTTTAGGAGTTTTAAGTAATAGTTTTTAGACCAACCGTCTTATTCACCGGTACATGTTTCATGCCGGCATCAATAATCCAGCGGAGCCCGGAAGGTCATAAATTCATTGATGTTGTTCATATCTATGGCACCTGCCAGGTTCTCTCCCTCCATAACGGGGAAGAAGGTTTTATTATTGGAGCGTACTTTTCGGTATATCTCGGTCAATTTATCATCGATTTGAACCAGGTTAAACTCCTTGTCCATAACGTCCTGTACTTTGGCCTCCGTATTCCTGTTTTTAAAGGCCTGCGTGAGATCAGCCTGATAGAGAATGCCGCTCACTTTTCCATTGTCCATGACCACGAAGTCCCGCTCCGTTCCGGTTAGAATAATATCCACCACTTCGTTGAGCGTATCGTCGGGCTGTACGGTCGTAATATCTGTCATCATTGCGTCTCTGACTTTATGATCCCTCAGCAGGGCAAGCTGTTGTACCATTATATTTTCTCCCTGGGCCCCGAAATAGACAAAAATTGCAATCAAAATGAGGATGGGGTTGTACAACAGTCCGACCAGGAAGAAAAAGAACGCCACCCCCTGCCCCAGCCGGGCCGCCATTTGAGTTGCCGTCACCCGGTCGTACTTCATCGAGAGCAGGGCCCGGAATACTCTTCCTCCGTCCATCGGAAATGCGGGAATGAGATTAAATAAGACCAGCATCACATTGGCCGAGAACAGGTAAAACAAGAAATTTTCCGAATTTATGGAACTCAACGTCTCTTCAAGCATCTCCGGATCCTGATTCAGAAAGTTGTCCATCGGTACGATAAGATAAAGCCCCAATGCTATAATCACATTTACGGCCGGGCCGGCTATGGCCACGAGAAACTCCTCCCGGGGGTCTTCGGGCATGGCCTCAAGACTTGCCACCCCGCCAATCGGAAGAAGCGTTATCTGGCGCGTACCGATGTTAAATTTGCCGGCCGTTAATGCATGGCCCAGTTCGTGCAGTACCACGCATCCGAACAGAACGCATATGAATAATACACTCCACAGGATAGCTCCCAGTTCATTCCCCCTGCTTATCTCCAGAAAAACAATCCAGAGTATCAACAGCATAAAGGTCCAGTGAACCCTGACCCTGATTCCGGCAAGCTTCCCCAGGTTTAATGATCCTTTCATAGTTTTGATATTGTTTGAAAATGTTCAACGATTGAAATAATATAATCACGCTCGATTAATACTGGGCTCACAATCAAAATCATTCGCTTCCCTCCCGTTTTCGGGCGGCCCAGACCTTTTGGAGCTGTCCAACCAACAGGGGAATTGAACTCATGATCCCCACGACCAGCCATCCCTGTCCGGTCGGTGGTGACAACTGCATCACTTCGGCAATCGGTCCGATAAAAAGGGCCCCGAATATCAGTATGAGGCATAAGACAATAGCTCTCCAAACCCATTTGTTTTGCACAATCGCATTGTCAATGATACCACTGTTCTTGTCCCGCATATTAAATACGTGCCAGAGCTGGGCCAGGGCGAGAGTCAGAAAGCTGAGGGTGACGGCTTCGCGCTCGGGAAGTTCCAGCCAATACAGTCCGGTGAACAGGGCTCCCAGAACTCCCGTTGTAATTACCATACCATAACCGCCTATGCCGATCCAGTGTTTGCGACTCAAAATCGGCTCATCAACTTTGCGGGGCGGCTGCTGCATGACTCCCTGCGTTCCTTCTCCGACGCCGAGCGCCAGGGCCGGGAAAACATCCGTTACCAGATTTAAAAAAAGGATTTGCAGCGGCAACACCGGCAGTGGCGCTCCCAGGAGGGAAGCCAGTCCCACCACAAGCACCTCGCTGACATTGCAGGACAGGAGATAATAAACGAACCGGCGTATATTCGTAAAGATAACTCGGCCCTGTTCAATAGCAGTGACAATCGTCGAAAAGGCATCATCCGTCAAAACCATATCCGACGCTTCTTTGGCTACCTGGGTGCCGCGCTTTCCCATCGCTATGCCTATATCCGCTTTTTTAAGAGCGGGTGCGTCATTCACCCCGTCTCCGGTCATACCTACGACGTGCCCCTTCTTCTGGTATAATTCGATAAGGTCGAGTTTCTGCCTGGGGCTGATCCGGGCAAAGATGCTGGCTGACATGATCTGATCGGTATCCCGCCGCGATGATTCGAGCTCCTCCGGGGAAGGTAGATCGCCCCCGTGAATCACTTCCACCTCCCCATCCTCCTCCGTAACCAGTCCCACTGATTTTGCAATATATTCGGCCGTGTGAGGCTGATCGCCCGTCACCATGACGACGCGGATCCCCGCTTCCCTGCAGGCTTTCATCGCCTTCCTGACATCACTCCGCGGCGGATCCAACAGCCCGACCATCCCGATAAACACCAGGTTTTCGTAGGGCTCACCATCGGCCGTATCCGTCTCCCGACAGGCCAGGGCAAGCACCCGCAAGCCGTCGGCGGCAAGTTCCTCATTTACCGCTTCCCATTTTTCCCGCTCCTCCCCGGATAACGAACGGTGTTCACCGTTTGTCACATAGGAGTCGCAATGCTCCAGCACCGTACCGGGAGCCCCTTTGACCGAGAGGCGGTATCGCCCCGGTTCCATCTCATTCCAGGTGGCCATCATTTTAACCTCGGGATCAAAGGCTTCTTCCCGAACTTCAGGATACTGCTCCAGGAGCTTTTCTCGCTCAATACCGGCATGGTGTGCAGCTTCCAGCAGCGCTATTTCCAGGGGATCGCCGCTGTTTCCCCCCTCTCCCTCAACATTTCCCTCTATACCGGTATCTCTATCCTCTTCCCCATCCACATCGTCATTTGTTTCAGCGTCTTTATCACTCCTAAACGTAGCGTTATTACAAAACACCCCCGTCTCCAGCGCCAGTCTGATATCCTCCCTGTCTCCCCTGCCGTTTTCTTCAGAAAAACCCGCCTCTACGTCTATCTTCTCCCTTTTCGAAAGAAATAACTGTGTAACGCTCATTTTATTTTCAGTGAGTGTCCCTGTTTTATCGGAAAAAATAACTTCTGTAGCCCCCAGCGTTTCGACGGACGAAAGCTGGTTGATGAGGGCATTTTTTCGGGCCATAATACGCATGCCCTTGGCCAACGCAATAGTAGCGACAATTGGCAACCCTTCGGGGATCGCGGCCACGGCCAGGGCAATCCCCGTCTGGATCATCAAAAACATATCCTTGCCTGACAGTATACCGCTTATCGATATGAAGACCGTTATCACAAGCGTTAGCAGGATCAGCCGGTAACCGAGACGGTCAAGCCGCTCCTCCAGCGGCGTCTGCTCCTCCTCGGCCTCCTCTACCAGCGATGAAATGTGTCCCAGTTCCGTTTCCTGTCCGGTGGACACAACGACGCCTTCTCCCGACCCCCGGGTTATCGATGTCCCCTTGTAGAGCATGCAGGTGCGTTCCCCCAATACTGTATCTTCCTCAACCGGTTCCGGACTTTTGCCCACCGGCATGCTCTCCCCGGTCAGGGCCGATTCATCCGACTGAAGCTTTGAGGAGGCGAGTATCCGAATGTCGGCCGTAATAATATCGCCCCCCTCCACCAGGATAATATCGCCGGGAACCAGTTCGCGGGCGTTTACTTTTACGACCTCTCCGTCTCTGCGCACCCGGGTCTCCACCTTGCCGAGCTTGAAAAGGGCCTCCATCGATCGGACGGCTCTCAGTTCGGTAAAAAAACCTATGCCCGTATTAATGACAATAACAATCGCAATCGCCCAGCCTTCCAGTATTTCATTATACAGAAAGGATACTAATGCAGCCACAGCCAGCAGCAGGATAATCAGGCTCTTGACTTGCTCGACAAGAATTTGCCACAGACTCTTTGTCTGGTGTTCCCGAAGTTGGTTCTGACCGTATTGTTCGAGGCGTTTTTGGACTTCCGCACTGGTGAGCCCGCTCTCCTGTTCACTTTTCAACGCCTTCAGGATATCTTCCGTCCCGACAGCCCACGTCTTTTCAGGAGTATTAAGTGGATGTCGGCTGCTCATAATAACTCTTGAGAGTGTGGATCCATCAGACAGTTCGGAAGCAGTCCTGATCTCTGTTAAAAAGATTAGCAGTAGGATATCCTTTTGTCGTCCGATTTCTAAAGGGCTGCATCACCTGTTTTAATAGCTGACGACTCATCTGTTCTGTGGAAGAATAATGATCGGCCAGACCTTCCCTTATCACAGTCAACGGAAGATCATCGACCATAGCACTCCCCGGATCCTGAACGATAACATGCCCTCCTTCCCGCCGGATCGCACGCGCGCCGGCCAGCCCGTCAACGCCATTCCCGCTTAAGATAATACCCAATACGCCCCTCCCATATAATCTCGCCGCAGATCGGAAAAGTACATCGATAGAGGGACGGTCCCCGTTTTCTCTGGGGCCACGATGGATTTTTAAGAAAGGCCGGTTGCCCTTCTGTGTAATTTCACAATGCTGTCCACCGGGGGCCAGCCAGGCCGTTCCCGGCATCAGAGCTGCCTCCTCGAGCGCTTCCCTTACTGCCAGAGGAGAAGCCTTTTTCAAAAGCTGTGCCAGCGCCCGGGTATAAAACTTAGGCAAATGTTGAGCGGCCACAACCGGAACGGGAAAATCGGCCGGGAGTTTGCTGAGAATGTCATGCAATGCCTTTGGTCCCCCCATACTGCCCCCTATGACAATCAGTCTGAACGGGCCTCTAATACTTTTGTCTCTTACTTTTTCCGGTTGCTCTTCTGTATTATCCGGGGACCGGCGGGACGCCTTATCAACCATCCACCCGTCGACGGTATCCCTGCTGATCACACGCTCTATCCCTTTTATTATCGGCGGCAGGCGCTTTGCAAAATGGCCGGTGGCGAATAATAGAGCATTCCTTTTTTCCGGCTTGGTAATAACATTGACTGCGCCGTTGCGAAGAGCATAGAGCGCAGCCCGGGCTCCACGTTCCGACCGTGAGCTGATAACCACTATCGGCAGCTTCGGGAATCGAACGCGAAGCGTATTAAAAATGGCATAGCCATCCGACGCCGAGTCTTCGATATCCAATAATACGACATCAGGATTTTCATCATTAACCCACTGTTCACTTCTTCTCATTTCACCGCTGACCCTGACCACTACGTCGGATTCCTGGTTCAGTATACCCGCAATGGCCTGTCGGACCAAAATATTCTTGTCCAGTACAAGCACTTTAATCTTATCCATGACAAACTCCTTTTTCTTTTATCTATATCTATACAGCTGCCTATTACACTATTCAACATTCCGGGGCAGCAACTCTTCCTATTTATTATATAATCCATATACAGCCAGCAGGGTTCCGCATCCATAGCATGTGAAACCTTTCCCGGCTGCTATCCAAAACCGTTTTACAAGACAGACACCGGATGATTGCCTGTCGGACTCAGATTATACAATCTCCTGCCGTCATCTCTTGTACGGTCTTCGGGGGATAAAATGTGAGGGAATGCATTACATTCTTTTTATCCCGAAAAACAGAAGGACAAGTTTTTTAAACTGGATTTATTTCTTTTTTTCTGTAGCTCTTTAGGGATGTCCGTACCTCTACCGGGCTTTATAGCAGTATAGGCTGCTGCGCATTTCTCCTTTCCAATGGAGTGAGATTACAGGCGGTAGAACATACATAATAAAAGCTGTAATGCATTACTCACTAAACGGTTCGAGGCATAACAAACTATATTTAACAAAGGAAGAACCGCCTGAAGTTAATCATTGTAAAGCACCGGCACTTTGTCTGAATCCAGGAAAGTCGGTCGGAATGAGCAATACGGGCCGGCTCAGCGCCTGGTGAGCCGCAGTGAGATGGAATGCTTCTGGTTATCGCTTTTCAACGGTATCCGGGCTTTTCCTTCGGGAAAGCGAACCGGCTCGCCGTCAACCGTTCCTTCAAGTCCACCGGTTTGCAATCTGTCGGGATTATTTATTTCCAGCTGATAAACAGTCTGTCCGTCTCGCAGTCTCCATTCCAGACGGTAGGAATCCCATTCCGACGAAATCGCCGGCTGGATCGTCATCACATGTTCCTTGACTTGGATACCCAGGATCGATTCCAGAGCCACCCGGTACATCCACCCCGCCGATCCGGTGTACCAGGTCCACCCGCCCCGGCCGGTAAGCGGTGGTTCGCCATAGACATCGGCCGCCACCACGTAAGGCTCAACCTTGTACTGTGACACCTGCTCCGGGGTCCCTGAGTGATTAACCGGATTGATCATGTGTAAATACTCGACGGCCTTATCCCCAAAGCCGCTCTCGGCAAACGCTTTAATCGCCCAGACCGCAGCATGGGTATATTGTCCCCCATTTTCCCGGACGCCCGGGATGTATCCTTTTATATATCCCGGGTTTTGATCCGTTTGGTCAAAGGGCGGCGTGAGCAGACGGATGATGCGATCCTCTTTTGAAACCAAATATGTATCCAGTGCGTCAAGAGCTTTTTGCTTTTTTTCTTTGGGCGCCACGTCTGATATAACCGACCAGGATTGTGCTATGGCATCTATGCGCCCCTCTTCATTCCGGGCGGATCCCAGGGGGCTACCGTCGTCATAGAAAGCCCGCAGGTACCACGCGCCGTCCCACCCTTCCTTGTTGAGGTGTTTCGCCAACTTGCGAGCCTCCGCGTGATAGTGCCTGGCCCGCTCCTTCTCTCCCCTCTTTTCACAGTACTGCGTGAACTCCTCCAATATGATATGCAGGAAGAACCCCAGCCATACGCTCTCGCCTTTTCCCTCATCCCCCACCCGGTTCATCCCGTCATTCCAGTCTCCGGTCCCCATGAGCGGCAGGCCGTGCTGCCCGGTTTTCATGGTTACCTCGATGGCCCTGGTACAATGTTCATAAAGGGAAGCCTTTTTATTCGACTGCTGGGGCTGCAGATAAATCTCGTGTTCATGATCCTCCAGTACCCGTGCTTCGAGGTATGGAATTTGCTCCTCCAAAATTTCCTCATCGCCGGTCGCCTCGATATAAAAGTTGACCACATAGGGAAGCCAGAGCCTGTCATCCGTTATCTTGGTCCGAACCCCCCGCCCCGTCGGAGGATGCCACCAGTGCTGCACGTCACCCTCCGGGAACTGCCGGGAGGCATGCAATAAAATTTGATCCCGCGTCAATTGGGGATCGACGTACAGGGCGGCCATGGCATCCTGCAGCTGATCCCGAAAGCCGTACGCCCCGCCGGCCTGATAGAATCCCGTGCGCGAGAGCATACGGCAGGCGATATTCTGATACATCAACCACCCGTTCATCATCTGGTTGAAAGAGGAATCGGGTGTCTCTACGTGGATGCGTCCCAGCCGTTCTTCCCAAAACGCTGTGACATCCCGAAATGCGCTGTCCACCTCCTCGCTGTGCTGGTATTTTCGTACAAGCCTTTTCACCTCTTCGCTGTTTTTGGCTTCTCCCATGACCACAATCCATTCTATTTCTTCGCCGGGGTCCACCTGCAGCCTGATCTGAAAAGCGGCGCAGGGATCCCCGCCCGAATTGACACTGTTATCGAGATCAGCTTTTCTGATAACAGCGGACGGTCTTTTCAGCGAAGCGTTCCGGCCGATAAATTGCTGCCGGTCGGTGGAAAAGGAAACATCAGTCCCCTCTTTTACAGCTGTTGAAGCGGAAGCAAAGGCCGGGCGGCCGGCAAATTCGTTGTTGTAATGGTTTCTTGCATAGATGGCATGCTCATCCCGGTCTGCTTCCTGAATAATAAAAGGAGCAGAATCTTCCCGGTTGATCCCCAGCACCCACGCCCGATAACTGAACAGGGAAAGCGTTCTTTGTTCATCGCTGTTATTGCGTATGGTCAACCTGGAAATCTTAACCGGATCAGTATCCGGGACAAATTGAAGCAGCTCGGATTCGATGTCATAGGAGGAGTGCTCATACCTCGTATATCCGAATCCGTGGGATACCACATAGCGATGTTGTCCGGCTACCGGCGCCGGTGTGGGGGACCAGTAGACTTGTTTTTCTTCATCACGGATATAAAATGCCTCTGCCAGTGGATCAAGCACCGGATCATTGGACCAGGAAGTCAACTTATTTTCCCGGCTATTTTCACTCCAGGTGTATCCGGCCCCGCTTTCGGTGGCCAGGAATCCGAAGTTCGAATTGGCAATAATGTTGATCCAGGGGGCCGGCGGGTACTGAACAGTCTCATGCTCGGAATCAGGCTCTGCGATGATGCGGTATTCACGGTACTCATTGGAAAATCCCCCGTAACCGTTAAAAAACTGCAGCTCACTTCCCACTTCGTCATCCTTCTCAGATTTTTTTTCAGCGATCGAAGCCGGCCGGTACGGCTGCGACCGGCGGTCTTCGCTGAATGAGTTTACCTCTCCAGTATGACCGGCGTTAAACATCTCGACCCTTGGAAGCGTCCCTTTGAAAACGACCGATGCAACGGTCAATATAAGAGTCAAGTCCTCGTGGGCAAGGCGGTCGGAACGCAACGTAAACACCTCTCCCTCTCCATGTCCCCGGTGGCTGCTGTGCGAAGCATCTATTGCCTGTTGAATGCCTTCCTGCAGTTCGTCGGCATAACTCGGCGGATGATCATTGATAACCACCAAATCAGTCCGCAGCCCGCGATGTTTCCAGAGAAGATGGCCCTTCAGCATCTTTTTCAGGGACTTTAGCTGATCGGTCTTGCCAACCCGGAAAACGATGATCGGGCGATCCCCTGAAATTCCATATGCCCATAACCCGGACTGTTGGCGGCGATTTTGAACAAGGATTTCAGGATCAGCCCTGAAACGGGCATCGCGGTACAGCATATATCCCGCCAGCTTCTGGAAATACTGAAACTCGTTGCTGCTTACTCCAATATGCTCCAGCTCAACGGTATTATAAACAGAGGAGAGCTCAAAAGAGCGCTCCACCGCATGTGGATTGTCAAACATATCGGCAAGCGATTCTGCTTCCTCCCGGCTCTCGGCCCAGCCAGTGCCAAAGGTAACCTGCATTTTTTCGCCCGGACCCAGCGTCACCGTCCGCCGCAGGCTGAGTATGGGATCCAGCACATTTCCGATGGAACCGCTGAGCCTGTTTCCGGAGTCCATGGCCTGAGGGTTCTCCAGCGACCGTCCCCGTCCTATAAAGTTTGCCCGCTCGGTCTCGAACTGCAGCGGTTCCGACAGATTCTCCAGATCGTGGCTTGCCACCATGTGAACCATCCACAGGGGATCTTCCTCGGCATTCCGGGGTCTGCGCCAGGCAAGAATCCCGTGATGCTCGGCCATGTAGTCGGTCTGCAGGAACAATTTTGAAAAGGCCGGGTGCGATTGATGGTCCCCCGCTCCGTTGAGCACGATTTCGGCATAGCTGGTAAGCTCAAGGGTTCTCTTGCGGTCGGAATAGTTGGTGAGCGTGACCTTTCTGAGTTCAATAGGGTTTTCCGGGGAAACACATACTTCTGTTGTTGTTTCTATCCATTCATCCACTCTTGAAGTTTGTACCTTGCCGTTGTGAAACCAGGTATCATAACGATCGGGTTTCCTTTTTACCGGCTGGTGAAAGTCAGACCAGTAACGGCCGGTTTCCAGATCTTTGACATAGATAAAGGAACCCAGTGAATCTTCCGTAGCATCAGGCTTCCATCCAGTGAGCCTGATATCACCATAGCGGGCACACCCGGTACCGGCATGACTTACGAACGAATGAAACCGGCCATTTGACAGCAGGTGCACCCGCGGGGGGGCGTCATCAAGATTATTGATTCCGGCGTGATCCACGGTATACGTTACACTGTGCTGCTCCCCGGGTTCCATCTCTACATCAATCGGATACGGTTCCTTGACCGGAATTCCGCGGGGGATACGCTCCTGCAGCAGGAGTTCGCAGGCTTTAATCTGGGGATCCGCATGAAAATAGCGATGAATCGACCAGTCATGCAGCACGTTTAAAAGAGCCATAAGGCTCATCCCGTGATGGTGCACCATATACGTTTTTACCACCTTGTAGGATTCCGTCTTCGACAGGTGATCCGGTGTAAAATCTACCGCATCATAGAATCCCTTGAGTCCCAGCGCCCCTATTTTTTCCAATTCCGCCAGGTTGTCCAGCGATTTTTTAGGGGCTACCATAAGTGATAACACAGAAGCATAGGGCGCTACAACAAAATCCTCGGCCAAACCTCTTTTCAGGCCGAGTCCGGGTACCCCGAAAGCACGGTACTGGTAGTTCAAATCCATGTTGAGGCTGTTATAGGCACTTTCGGAAAACCCCCAGGGGCGGTTGAACTTTTCAGCATACTCCTGCTGCAGATCGACGATATGTCCATAGGTATGGCTCAGCAAGGTGCCGGGATACGATTTTTGAAACAGATGGGGCATCAGATATTCAAAGGTGGTGCCCCCCCAGGAAAGCAGAAACTCATGCTGATTGCGGCTGGTCAGCCGCCGGCTCAGCCGGAACCAGTGTTCCGAATGTACATCTCCCTTGGCAATGGCAATCAGGGAAGCAATACGGGCTTCGCTGGCCAGCAGGTCGTAGGTCCCCTGATCAAGCTCTGCTTTCTCCACATTATAACCGATGCTGAACAGGCCGCGCTTCTTTTCGTACAGAAACCGGAAATTCATCTCAGAGACCAGCCGCTCGCAGATCTCGCTGATGGATTGAATCTGGGTTTCCCACCTTTTCAGCAGCTTGCGGGCGCTGCTGTCTTCTTTTCCCTTCTCTCTCTCCAGGTTCTTTAACCATTGTTCCGGGGAAGCCTGCAGGGAATCGTCCACAACGGAGTTTTCCAAATGCCGCAACTCATTTTTATAGCTTTCTATCTGTCGGAGGGGACTTTCGAGCCAGTAAAGCAGGTCGTCCGTCCGCCGATCTCCAAGCGATCCGCGAAGCTCCATAACATTTTGTCCGCATATCGTACAGGCCGACTCTTTCAAATCGTCCAATAACCGGAGGCTGCCTGAAATGGTGGTGGGTTCTTCCCGGTTCAAAAGATCCGACATCCTGTCCAGGCAGGCTTTTATCTCCGTGCAAACCTCCTCCCCATTGTCAACTTCCTCCTGCAGGTCCGTGACAATGGTTCTCAGGGTTTCAAGCGTATCCCTCAGCCCGTCCCGGAAAGCGCCGTTGGAATATTGCTTTTTCATAAGCCGACTAACCGCCTGCCTGATGACAACAAGTCCCGCCGCAAGATTACCCGAATCCACGGTGGATATGTATTTGGGACTCAAAGCCTCTCCCAAATTGATTTCATACCAGTTGTAAAAGTGTCCTTTGTAGCGCTCCAGCTGCAGCAGCGAATTCAGGGTATTCTCCAGCCGCGTCAGGAGCTCACTCATGGTAACATACCCCATTTCATAGGCTGCCTGTGTGGAAACCAGCGTCAGACCGATATTGGTCGGTGAAGTACGGGCAACCGGCGGCAGCTCCGGATCTTCCTGGTCGTTATCCGGCGGAAGCCAGGAATACTCCTCACTGACCAGTCGCTCGAAATAAAACCAGGTGTGCCGGGCATAGGTCCGCAGTGTTATTTTTTCCTCTTCCGAAAGCTCGCTTTTTTTCTTTCGGCCGGTGATGCTGAAATACCTGGCAAACCAGGGCGAGGTTATCCACAGCAGCGAAAACGGGATGACAATCCAGAGATCAGCGGGATCAGTGAGTATCCCCAGCACTAAAATACCTATACCTATGACGACCGATACCATCATCGAACGGAAATAAGAGCTGATATCATTGGAGCTCAGTTTTTCCGCCTGCGAAGCGGAGGTCCATTCCAGCAATCGTTTTTGGGTTATCCTCAGCCGCCACAGTGTTCGTGCAACAGCATCGAGCTGGATAGCAGCCTGGTGCGGCAGGATAGCCAGCGTTGAAACAGCCTGGACAGTATTAATTTTCAGGTTCGACCGGACCTTTTCAAAATACAACTTCCATTTAGTACGGGCCGGACGATTAAATATATCCGTCGAAAAGCTCACATAGATGGGAAAAGCAAGAATACCAAAAGCTGCCAGTGTCCATATCAGGGCCGACCCGGGAAGCCAAAACCACCCGGTAACAAAAAAGAGGGTCAGGAAGAACGGGTTGAGCGACCGGCGCAGGTTATCAAATATTTTCCAGCGCGACAACAGGTTAATCGGATTGTTGGTGGGCCCACCAGGTCCGGGCACCCGTCGAAAGAGCCAACGCGCAATCTGCCAGTCACCACGCGTCCACCTGTGATTTCTCTTGCAATAACTGGCGTAGTTCGTCGGATACTCATCAAAAAGTTCAATATCAGTGCTCAGTGCGGTCCGCACATAACTGCTTTCGATCAGATCATGCGAGAGTATCCTGTTCTCCGGGAACCGGCCGTCAAGCATGGTATGAAAAGCGCGAACGTCATAAATCCCTTTGCCCGTAAAAATCGCCTCCCCAAACATATCCTGGTAGATATCCGATACGGCAGTGGTATAGGGATCAATGCCTACATTACCGGAAAATATCCTTGCAAACATCGACTTGTTTGCAGCGTCCGGTGGAATGGATATCCGGGGCTGAATAATACCGTATCCTTTGGTGATGCGATCTTTTTCGCTGTCGGCAAAGGCCCTGTTCAACGGGTGGGAGGCTACCCGTACCAGGTCGATGATGCTGTCGGGGGGGGTACGGGTATCGGCATCCAGGGTTATAACGAACCGGACGGGTTTTTCCTGGATGGAATGGACAAAATCCCCCCTCATATATGAAAATGGAGACCCTTCCGATGGGTTACATAGCAGTTTATTCAGTTTTTCCAGTTTTCCTCGCTTTCGCTCCCTTCCCATCCATTTGTCCTCTGAGGGATTCCACTTTCGCGGGCGGTGCAGCACAAAAAACTTATCGCCGTAACGGGAGGAGTATTTCCTGTTCAGTCTGTTTATCTCACGTTCGGCTGTTTCAAGAATACGCTCATCTTCCGGCATATGCTCCCGGTCGGCGTCCGTGAAATCGGATAGCAAGACAAACTGCAGTCCCGGATCGGGATTGGCCAGCGAGGTAATTTCCAGTTTCTCCAGCTGGCGTTCCATCTCCCCGGGTGAATCCACAAGCGTAGGCACTACCACGAGGGTGCGGGCCTGATCCGGAATCCCCTCTTTAATTTTCATTTTGGGGAGTATACGGGGAGGCAGCGAAAATACAAATAAGCGGTTAATAGCTGAAATTGAGAGTTCAAGGGCGGGAAAGAATCCTACCAGCAGCACGCTCAAAGAGACCAACAGCGATGAGCTTATTGCATCGGTAGCCACCCAGAGAACCGCTAGTAAAAAGAGAGTAAAGGTAGCTATAAAGCTAATATAATATCCTGCCGTTTCCTCTAATTTTTTTCGGATACGTTCGCCCAGCGGCATATTATATTCGATACGCCGGGTCAGCTCGTCGTAGCCTTCCCCGAGCAGGAAATAGCCCACATGTTTTTTCAACACCGAGTAATTCTTAAAAATATCATTGGCATTGCGGCCGGAGTGATTGATATGGCTTTCTGTTAGCACAAGCACTTCTTCCGCCACCTGCTTCTCGGTATACTCTGAGTGGCGGGCCAATCGCTCGACGGTGCTCCTGTACTGATTCTTCGTCCCCGAATCCATATCTGTAAAGGTCTCCATCGGGTCCAGCCGCAGGATCTGATCAACAATGGAACACTCTTCTACAAAATCCTGCCACTCCGTTTCGGAGGCGTCCCTCATTGAAATGACGGCATTGCGGATACTGACCTGTAGTTTGGACTGCCGCTGGGCTTCGTCTCTGAGGGCTTCATCAAGTGTGGTATTATAGGAGCGCAACCGGTACTCGAACCACTTCTTCTCCTCTTCGGATATCAGTCCCGCCCCCTGGAGCTGGTGGACGAGTTCAACATAAAGCAGCCGCTCGTCATAAGAATCTCTTCGCTTGTCCAGCCATTCGATAACCTGGCGCAACCTCCTGCCCGGCTCATCGGTTTCCTGCTCCACCAACCGGGTAACGAGATCTTCTATATCCGTTCGGATCTCCCGCCTCTTGAGCACACGGTTCGCTTTTAATGCCAGGTGCCGGATGAGCACCAGGCGAACCATGGCAGGAATAGCCCAAAGCTCTCCGACCCTGAGCGGCAGTTCCTCCTGGTAACTCTGGACATACCGTGTCAGATCTTCGATGTCAATGACATTATCAGTATGATGGGCCAG
>NZ_JBEPWZ010000027.1:0-21644 GCF_041642155.1 Fodinibius sp. | reverse complement strand
AGGTCGGCCACCGAAAATCCCTGCGAAACACTCACAAACGGGTTGAAGGCACTGAATTTTTTAAAGCTGAGTCCCAGGTTATAGGTCAACGCGCTGTAGTCAAGCGAACCGCCCGCAATATCCACGCTGCCGCTGTAGCTGCCATCCGGGTTTACCTGTTCGGCGGTCGTGTAATCCGGGACGTCTACATTCAGGGCCTCAAACCGCATGCCGCCCTTGAATACCCAGTGGTCATAAAAGGTTGTCTTAAGCTGGGCGTAGGGGGCATAGCTGGCCATGGCCATTTCCGGGGTTACGGTCCGCCCGTCGAGCAGGGCCTGCTGGGTCTCATCACTGAGCAGGTCAATGCCATAAACCACAGAACCCAGAACCTGGTCGGAAAGGGCAAAAGGCGATTTCAGGTTAAAGCGTACTCCATATTTTTCCGATTGCAGGTAGCTTTGTCCGCCGTCCCGGTACCCTTCATAGTAGCCGAAGAGGGTTTCATAGTCCTGCAGGTAGGCGGTGGCGTCCAGTGAGGTGCCGCCTGTGATATCCAGCCAGCGGTAGTTCAGTCGTGCATTATGGTTCCCGCGCGTGCCCTGCGGTTCCCCCCGGACTTCGCCCTTCTCCGCGGTCGCTTTCTGTTCGGGATAGCTGCCGGCAATGGTCACATAATCCGTTTCCTGGTCGTTGGAATACAAGTTGTACATAGCTTCAATATGGTGCTTGGGGGCAATGTCGTAACCGATCTGTCCGTGAAGGTTATAGACCGAAGCTTCGGACAATCCCCCCTGTCCCTGTGGATTGGTGGGAATGATATCGCCCTCGGCATCTTTAAATAATCCTTTTTGCTCAAATGAACCGTTCAGGTTGTAGCTTATGCCGTTATTGCGTCCGCTGAACTTCTGAGAGAACCGGTAGCCGAGGCTGTTATCCGGGGAGGCCAGTGACAGGCTGGAACCGATTTTTGAAACGGAGCTGAACCCCTCTGTCTGGGGAAGCCCGGTGATGTAGTTAATGAGTCCCCCGGTAGCACCGTTTCCATAAATAGCCGTCGCCCCTTTAATGACCTCGATACGGTTGATGGCCCCGGCGTCGATTGTTTGAAGGTCGCGGCTCACCGCACGCAGCGGGGTCGACTGCGGGATCCCGTCGACCAGTACGAGATAATCGCGTCCCCGGAGATTTTGTCCCCAGTTGCTGGACGATTGCGTGCTTTGGGAAAAGCCCGGGACCTCCCTGGCCAGCATATCATTGAGATTTGAATTAATCGTCATCTCTTTGTCGATCTGTCGGGAGTTGATTACGCTTACGGAAGCCGGGACCTCATCAATCGTTTCGGCACTGCGTATGGCAGAAACGATAACCTCATTCATGCCGAGAATATCCCTTTCGAGCTCGACCGTGATATTCGTGGTAGCTCCATCCCGAATCGTAATGTCATGTTCTGCCTCCTGGTAACCGATTCCGGTGATTTGAAGGGTATAGGACCCGGTGGGAATACGTTCAATCAAAAATATTCCGTCTGCATCCGTTGCAGCGCCCAGGGTAGTGCCTTCAATGCCGATATTGATACCGGGCAGGGCCGCCCCGCTTTCGGATTCCGTAACGGCACCCTCAAGTTGACCGTGTTGTGCAATGGCGGCCGTTGATATGCTTAAAAAGATTCCAGCTGCCAAAAGTAATCTTTTCGTAAGACGTGCAATGAGGTTCATAATGGGATGGAGATTTAAAAATCTAAATGTATTAGTGTTTTAATTGCAGCCTTTACGTTATCAATCTGTCTATTTAAACCAATTATAAATAAGGGTCAATAGTATGTAGATTTAATCTAAATAACAAAGCTGTAGACCAATTTTTTTTTGTTTTATTGGCTGGTGAAGGTTGACTGCGGGGGACTGGCAACCCTTTGGACTGAGATGAAAAGTGAGCGTCTTTCTTGATGAATCGTCAATCTCTATGACTTGTTACGGGGTCCGGTAGCCGACAAAGCTTATTTTCAGGTTGTGTGTCCCCACTGATAGCTGCCGGGTAAAGATAAACTTACCATTGCATTGCCATGAGTAACCCGCCGTCGACTTGTTTCTTGGGCGTTCGAGTAGTTTCGGCTCTGCTGGCCCAACCGATATCGGTTTTTGTCGTTGAAAAAAATAGACCAACCCCTTTAGCGACAAAAGAAGAGAAATACGAGGTGTCTGTAAACAGATTTTTATAAAATCACCTCTGTCTATTGTTCCCTGCCTTTTAGCGTCGTCAAAAACTCGACCATATCCCGAATTTCACTTTTCTCCAGGATGGTCCTCATCGGAGGCATGCTTGACGGAGCCGATTCCTGTTCTGTGATATCACTTTTCTCAATCTTACGGGTGGTACCATCCGCCGATTGTAAAACCAGCTGTGCATCGGTTTCTTCCCGGACGACGCCGCTTACTTTTTCCCCGTCTTCCAGCGTTACCGAAACGGAGCCATACCCCGGGGCAATCCGTTCATCCGGGGCGAGCAGGGATTCCAGAATTTGTTCGCGATTCAGGGTCGTACCGATATTCGCCAGGTCGGGCCCCACACTCCCCCCGTCTCCCCCGACGGTGTGACAGCGCATGCATTGTGCGGCCTCGTGCCGGAACAGTAATTGACGTCCCGCTTCAACATCTCCCCCGTACAAGAGTTCCCGGTTGGCAGCCACCACATCACCCGACGATTTGGATTTGGAAGACTCATACTGGTCAAGCAAAGCCGCAAGCGTATCGGAAGTGCTCTCCCGGGCGGCCAGAATGAGATCGAGCTGCAGCTCCCTGGGATAATTTCCTTCTGCAAGCTCTTGCAGCTCCCCGACCAGCACCTTATTAGCGGGGGATGCGTTCATTTCTCCGAGTGTCTCCAATACCACCTGCTGTTCCTCCCGCTCGCCTTTGTTCAATACCGGCGACAACAGATCGACAATCTTCTGGTCAGTAAGCTCCAGGGTGGGAGTCAGGCCCAGTGCGGTCATTCGTACCTGCTCACTTTGATCGTCCAGGGCAATCTCGATAGCCCGTTCAATTTGGTTGAAGTTCATCGCTTGCAATGCGTTGAGAGCCGCTACCCGAACCTCCGGGAAGGCATCATCCTGCAGGTGGGCAAATATTTTTTCAATGGCTGGCTGGTAATCAAGGTTACTGACACTCCGGATGGTTGCCAAGCGAATCTGTTCGGCCGGGGCATCCAGCAGGGGATCGACAATGCCGCCGAGTGCCTCGCGAGCATGGCCCGGATCCAGGTCCGGCTGGCCCCGGTATCGCCCGGTAACCCGGTCCAGTTGCGGGGGATTGGACCACACGCCCAGCGTTGAAATGGCCTCGACGCGCATGGAGTCGGGGGCTCCTTCCCGGATCGCATAATCAGCCAGTCGTTTTGTGGCTTCCGGACCCCCGATCCTGAGGTTCGCATTGATGGCCCGCCGGAGGAGTGCTTCGCTGCCAAAACGATTTTGCTCCAGAACAGCGGCCAGATCAGGCAGGGCGTCTTCGATGGACCAGTCGTCATTGATGGCCCGGGCCGCTTCTGCTGTGATATATTCATCTTCGTCGTCTAAAAAGCGTGCTGCACCGGGATGTTCCATCCGCCGCAGGGCCACAACTGCGGCAATACGCAGCGCTCGTGAAGGGTGGTCCTCCAGGGCCAGAACAGGGTCTGCCGCTCCGATTTGAGCCAGGGCGAGCGTCCCGGCATGGCGCAGGTAGACATCTTGGTTATTATTCGCTTCAAGCATCTCAATAAGGGCCTCCACGGCCGGCTCATAGGCTAATTCTCCCAGGGCCTGGGCTGCAAAGAACCGGGGACGTGCTTGCTCGTCTTCCAACAGCGGGATGAGTTGATCGCCCGCCGGGTCGTACGGGATATCACCGAGCACTTTGGCCGCCTGTGCCCGTACTTCCGGGTCGCTGTCATCCAGAAGGGCGAGGAGCGGTTTCGCAAAATCGGCCTCCTGTCGGGCCAGCTGCCCGGCCCCCCAGATGCCGTGCAGACGCATCAGCTGGTGGTCCGAATCAATAGCTTTTTGAAAAGCCCGGGCTCCGTTATCTTCCCGTCCGGCCAGCTCAAACTGGGCCTTCATGCGCACCCGCATATCCCGGTGCTCCAGCAATTCCAGGAGTTCCTCCTCCGAACGGGAGTCGAAATCCTCTGCCAGGATCTGTTTGGTTTCTTTTCGGATGGGCGCATCTGCCGCCGCGGGGGTATCGAGCTTCCAAATGCGTCCCTTGTTCTTGGTTTGCCAGCCTTCGATCCAGTCGGCAAAATAGAGGGCGCCGTCGGGACCAAAGTCCATGCCTGTTGCCAATATACCTTCTTCAATGACCTGGTCTGTCTCCAGCTCAAAACCCGCCCCGCTTTGCTCCAGCGTAAATGCATGAATGCGGGAGCTGGCCGTCGAACCGGTATATTCGGCCACAAAGAAATGATCGTTCCATTTTTCGCTGAGGGCCGTCCCCGGGTTATAGGCCATGCCTGCGGGACCGTTATGGTAATTTGCGATAGGGGGAATAAAATAGGCCGCTTGTCCCTCTTGCCGGGGTTTATACATCTCCTCATCCATCCAGACTTTGTAGGGGTTGTTGTTCGGGTCGTCATATTTGCCGAACTGCCAGTTATGGCGCCAGCCGGAATCCGACCCTTTTACCAGGTAGACCAGCCGCTCCGATTCCCCGGCATGATCGCCGTCGTTATCTACGCTTATGAGATTGCCGTATTTATCAAAGGAGAATTCAAACGTATTTCGCACGCCCATGGCGAAGACCTCAAAATTGCTGCCATCGGGATCGCTTCGCGCAATGATCCCGCGGTTGGGGTACTTCCAGTGCTTGCCGCCCGATTTGCCGTTAAAGCCGATATCCCCGATACCCCAGTAAATGCGTCCGTCGGGACCATAGGTGGCGCCCGACATCCCGTGCCCGCTGAACCCGATATGCACCCCGTAACCGTGACTGATGGATTCTTTTTCATCCGCCATCCCGTCGCCATCGGTATCTTTTAACCGCCACATATCGGGAGCTACGCCCAGATAGACGTTATCACGGAAGGAGAGAATCGCCCCGGCGACATCCGTCACTTCGGAATGAAAATCCTCAATAAATAATTGAGACCGGTCCGCCACGCCATCCCCGTCCTGATCGTCCACGCGGTACACCTTTTCTTTCTGAACGGTCAGGTCTTTCCAGTCGTGAGAACCGTCTTCGTTGCGATCCGGGAGCCAGCTTTCGTTTTCGTCACTTCGTTCCGGTGCGAGCTCGCGATGCAAAAAATCTCTGCGGTCCTCAACCGTGGTCCAGGTCATGGCTTCATCCATCCAGTCGCGGTGATCCCGGATGTCGAATTCGGAGCTCCAGCTCCGGGTCGTATTCGTCACAAAAAGACGCCCTTTGTTATCAACATCCAGTCCGACAGGATCGATAATCAGCTCCTCCGAAGCCCAGAGACTCAATTCAAATCCTTCCGCCAGTTCTACCGGCACCTCGTTTTCAATATTCGCTGCCTGCTCGGCCGCCTTCTGAGAATCAAGCGTATTGATTTCTTTATTTGAAAGTTCTTCATTAGTGCAGCCGGCCAGAATAACGATTAACAAGGCCGGCAGGACAAATATGCTGTATTGGTAGAAAATCTTTTTTGATCGGTGGGACAGACGCATTTCCGCTTTTTAAAAGTTAAATTCACACTTAATTTGGATATAATAAATAACAATTTCCAATTCTTAGCAATTAACTGTTTTTGTTAATAACGTACTTGTCTATTTTTTTTAATCAAAAGGATGTTCCATTTTTGGAGCGACGCAAAAACGGAACCCAAAAACGTCGCCGGCTGTGGGTTCTTCGCCTGAGTGTCCTCCGCGTGAACCTGTAAAAAGGCAAAACTCGCTCCTTCTGGTCGCTCATACAAACCTATTTACGGCCGGTTCTCGCGGACTCACTCCGGGCGGCTCACAACCCAAGGCCGGAAGTATTTTGCCGAGTCCTTTTTAATGGTATTTTACATAGCTTGTTGAGGAAGAATTTACACTTTATACAAAGAATAAAATTCCTAAAAATGAATACGCCCGCTTCTGAACCCACGACCTTGCATATAAAGAATATGGTGTGTCCCCGCTGCGTAATGGTGGTACGGCAGGCGCTTGAGGATCTCGGATTTGAAGTGATGGAGGTGGAACTGGGACAAGCGGTTGTTCAAGCCGAAGAACAGATTCCATTCAAGCGAACGGAAGAAAAACTCAATGAATACGGCTTTGAGCTGATGCAGGGAAGGAACCAGAAGCTTGTAGAGCAGATTAAGACATTGCTGATACGTTATATACAGGAATCCGAACAGTCGGAGGAGAGCCCGAAGCTTTCGGAGTATCTTGGAAAAGAGCTGCATCAAAATTATTCTTCGCTGAGCTCTGCTTTTTCCGAAAGCCAGGATACGACGATCGAAAAATATATGATCTACCTCAAAATTGAGCGGGTCAAAGAGTTGCTTTCCTATGGAGAGATGACACTGAGTGAGATCGCCTATCGCCTGAATTACAGCAGCGTAGCCTATCTTTCGAACCAATTTAAACAGATTACCGGCATGTCGGTGACCGACTATAAGAAAGCCCGCGATTCTTTCCGCAAGCCGCTGGATGGGGTTGAGGAGTGATTTGAATTTTTAAGGTCGGGGCAACCCGGTGCCTGTCAGCCCCGACTGTCGCCGGGATTCATCGTGAAAGGGGTACTTTAATAAAGCTCTTTTCAGGCTAAGCGTTTATCGCATATTCAATATCAATATTCATATACATATAGCAGAGGAGTATGCCTATCTAATTTAAAGGATAGAAGTTGGATGCAGATTACAGTTGGAGGAATTCAGAATCCCGGAGTCCGTAACATCGACAAAAATACTATAACAATCGCCAATAATTCTGTAACAGATCCTCTGTTCCTGTTCCATACCTTTTGAGTGAAATTTAAACAACGCTCTAAATCAATATATAATGGATAAGCAATCAGGTGCGACACAAACAGCAAGGTTAACTATTAGTGGAATGTCCTGCAGTGGGTGTGCCGATACCGTTCAGCAGGCGCTTGAAAGTATTGAGGGTGTAAAAGAGGCAGCCGTGGATCTTGAGAATAACTCAGCGTCCGTAATCTATAATCCGAATGCGGTTACGGAGAATGACTTTGAGCAGGTTGTCCAGGGGGCGGGATATGAATTTAAAGGCACGAATCAGTATTGAAGAGGTGCAATGAACAATAGCTCTTTGCTGTATAATGACCTCATAAAGGTGAAAGGTGCAATGGTGGAGCTGATTTAACTGAATCTGAGTAGCTTTTTATAGCCTGCAAAATTGTAACCTGTGACCTTCAATTTTCAACTGTAAATTTACAGCCTTCATACAAGAAAGATTTTAAGAGGCTGCCCCACACGAGCTGGCTGATGCCGCTCTTTAGTGTAAAACACTATCTGAATGGAATAATTATTTGTTTATAAACATAGAATCTTTGAAAAACCAGTCCCGAAGCATCGGGAAACACCAAAGCCTGAGCGATTTTAAAACCGCAGTGTATAGACTACAGGTGAGGATGTTGAAATCGCGGAAATGTAGAGATTGGGCAAAACAACTGTTTTGCAAAAGTCTCTTTAAATATAAGCCCTATATATTATGGATATGGACCGGCAAACCGCACAACTAAAAAAGAAAACCTTTCAGATCGAGGGCATGCACTGCGCAAGCTGTGTGTCGGCGGTCGAAAAATCGCTTCGCAACAGGGAAGGCGTAGAGAAGGCTTCCGTGAACCTGGCAACCGAATCGGCTTCTGTGACTTACGACGGGGAGCAGGTAACCGAAGAGGAGCTGGTGGAGGCGGTCGAGGCAGCGGGATATTCGATAGCCGACAAGCAGATCCAAAGCCGTACGCTTAAAATCGAGGGCATGCACTGTGCCAGCTGCGTGAATTCGGTCCGGCAAATGCTCGAGCAGCTGGACGAGGTCCGGGAGGCTTCGGTCAACCTCGCCGCGGAAACGGCAACGGTGCATTACAGCGGTGATCTGTCGCTGGATGATTTTGAGGAAGTGGTCGAACAGGCCGGTTATTCGCTGCTTCGGGAAGAATCGGAATCCGGGCAGTCGGAAGGAGAGGCCCGCCAACAGCGCGGGCAGGAAAAGTTGAATAAGGCCAGGTCCAATATGTGGTGGTCGTGGGCACTGACGATCCCCATTATATTGTGGATGATCCCGGAAATGATCTGGGGCTATGCCTTTCTCGGTGAAGTCGGTTTTGAAATCGGTATGATAGTCCTTTCGGCTGCCGTTATTTTTGTGCCCGGACGAGAAACGGTCTTAAGTGCCTGGAAGTCCACAAAAAACAGGACGCCCAATATGGATGTCCTGATCGCCATGGGTGCGCTGGCGGCCCTTTCGACGGGCATTGTGGCGTTACTTCATCAGTTTGGGGTGGCGCCGCCCTTTCACAGCTTTGCCGGTATCGCCGGCATGATTATGGCCTTTCACCTGACTGGCCGGTATATCGAAACCAAGGCGAAGGGACGCGCGTCCGATGCTATCCGGAAGCTGTTGACCCTCGAGGCTAAAGAAGCAACCATAGAGCGTGATGGAGAAGAGGTGAAAATCCCGGTACAGGAGCTGCAGCCCGGCGATCTGATGGTTGTTCGTCCCGGCGAAAAAATTCCCACCGACGGGGAGGTAACGGACGGGAAAAGCAGCGTGGATGAGTCCATTGCCACCGGCGAATCGATGCCCGTGAAGAAAGAGCCAGGCGATGAAGTGATCGGTGCTACGCTCAACAAAAATGGAATGCTGAAAGTCAGAGCCACCAAGGTAGGGAAGGATACCTTTTTGAGCCAGGTAATCAGGATGGTGGAGGAGGCCCAGGGATCCAAGGTGCCTATACAGGAATTCGCCGATCGCATTACGGCGGTTTTTGTGCCGGTGGTGCTGGGTGTGGCGTTTGCTACGTTGGGGCTTTGGCTGCTGTTTCCCGGATTTTTCGGGGGCATTGCGGTCTGGGCTTCGGGTTTTCTGCCGTGGATCAATCCCGGCATGGGAGATGTTGCCCTGGCCTTTTACGCCGCTATCGCTGTGCTGGTGATTGCGTGTCCCTGTGCATTGGGACTGGCAACCCCGACCGCCCTGATGGTCGGATCCGGCATGGGGGCGGAGAACGGCGTTCTGATCCGAAATGGAGAAGCGATACAGATAATGAAGGATGTGGATACGATTGTACTGGATAAAACCGGGACCATCACTGAAGGAAAACCGGGCGTTACGGATGTCATCGGGCTCAACGGGACGCCTGAAGAGGAGATGGTCCGGCTGGCCGCTACGGCGGAGAGTGGATCGGAGCATCCGCTGGGACAGGCGATTGTGAGCTATGCCGGGAAGCAAAAGATACCACTTGATACGGTGAAAAATTTTGAAGCGATCACCGGGAAAGGTATTAAGGCAGCAATTGAAGCTGCCGGTGGGGAAGTGAAGAGAGTGTTAGTGGGGACAAGAGACTTGCTGAAGGAATCGGATGTTGTGCTGGACAGGGAGACGGAGGAACAACTCAATAACCTGGAAAAGCAGGCAAAGACGGCCATGTTGGTTGCTATCGAGGGGAAGAAGGCCGGCATTATTGCGGTAGCGGATCCCGTGAAGGGGGACAGCAGGAAGGCTATTTCCCTGCTGAGGGAATTCGGCCTCACCCCGGTTATGATGACAGGCGATAACGAGCGAACCGCCCGGGCGGTGGCTGCGGAGGTAGGCATCGACGAGGTGATTGCGGGTGTGCTGCCCGATCAAAAATCCGGTGAAATTGAGCGGCTGCAGCAACGCGGCAAGATCGTTGCGATGGTGGGCGACGGGATAAACGACGCCCCGGCGCTGACCCGGGCCCACGTCGGTATCGCTATCGGTACCGGGACAGACGTGGCCATAGAATCCGGCGATATTGTGCTGGTGAAAGGGGACCTGAGCGCGGTGGTGAAATCCGTTAAATTAAGCCGGGCCACGTTCACGAAAATCAAGCAAAACCTGTTCTGGGCGTTCTTTTACAATGTTGTGATGATACCGCTGGCGATCTTTGGCATGCTGCATCCGCTGCTGGCCGAAGCGGCCATGGCCTTCAGCTCGGTGAATGTAATCGCCAACTCTCGCCGGCTGAACAGGAAAAATATTCAAATATAAGGTGACGCCTCTAAAAAGACTGCACCCAAAGATGATCCCGCGTGATTTTTTAACCGTGCAATCTCATTATCTTTGAGAAAACCATTTATTTTGATATTATCAAGCTGATCAGATGAAAGATATCAACAAGACATATCGTTTCCTTTCAGCCCTTGTGCTGATCCTGTTTCTCAACAGTCTTATACTGCCTGCCGGTCTGTCTGCGGCCAGCCTGTTTTGTAATATGGAAATGGGAGCCGACAATAGCAGTGCACACACTTGTTTCGGTGTTCAATCCCCTGATCATTCAGATGATATGCTGTCGGATAAGGAGGTATGCAGCTACCAGCAGATCTGTAAAGAAGCTTTATCCCTTCGAAAGAATGAAGTAGAAGCCATTTCTCAGCTTACCAAAAGCTTTACCCCCGTATTTTATTACACCGGTATCTCCGTTCAGCTTGCCGATTACTCCGGGATAAACACATTCCATCCTGAACCGGACACAGCGTATACCACCCCGCCTGCCTTTTTGTTGAACAGCGTTTTTCTGAATTAGCGATTCCGGCCGACAGCTTCTTCCTTCATCTCCTGATATATATATATATATATAGATAGAAAGTACAGTGCGAAACCCGCATGGCGAAAAGAACGCATGGTACGTATTCCTTATATCGGGATTCACTTTGGTTTGCTAATTCAGAACTTCCATGCTTGACAAAATCATACGTTTTTTTCTTGAGAATAAGCTCATTTCCGTGCTCCTGCTGCTCCTTTTTGTGGGCTGGGGAATGGCCGTGGCTCCCTTTAACTGGCAGCTTGGCGAAATTTTCCCGCGTGATCCGGTGCCGGTGGATGCCATTCCTGATCTCGGTGAAAATCAGCAGATCGTTCATACGGAATGGGCGGGACGCTCACCACAGGATATTGAAGATCAGATAACCTATCCGCTGACGACAGCGTTGTTGGGGCTTCCCGGAGTTAAAAGTGTACGGAGCAGTTCTATGATCGGTCTCTCCACGATCTATGTGATTTTTGAGGAGGATATCGAATTTTACTGGAGCCGGTCCCGTATCCTGGAAAAACTTAACGCACTTCCCTCGGGGACCCTGCCGGAAGATGTCCAACCGGCACTGGGGCCTGACGCTACCGGGCTGGGGCAGATATTCTGGTATACGTTAGAGGGACGGGATAGCAGGGGGAATCCGGCGGGGGGCTGGGACCCGCAGGAGCTGCGAACAATCCAGGATTATACGGTGGATTACGCTTTGACTTCAGCCCAGGGGGTAGCCGAGGTTGCTCCCATAGGCGGGTTTGTCAGGGAATACCAGGTGGACGTTGATCCGGAAGCTATGCAGGTGTATGGTATTACCATGCAGCAGATTTTTGAGGCGGTTCGCGGTAGCAATGTTGATGTGGGTGCCCGGACAGTAGAGATGAATAATGTGGAATATCTGGTGCGTGGACTGGGGTATATCAAGAGCCTTGAAGATCTGGAAAAAGCGGTGGTGGTAAGTAGAAATAACACCCCTGTGCGCATTCGGGATATAGCACATGTCACACACGGTCCGGCTATGCAAAGGGGCGCTCTCGACAAGTCCGGTGCCGAAGCGGTCGGTGGGGTGATAGTAGCACGACAGGGGGAAAATCCGCTGCAGGTGATTCAGAATGTCAAAGAGCAGATCAGCGAAATTTCTGCGGGCTTGCCTTCCAAAACGCTGGAGGATGGCACGGAATCAAAGGTGAGTATTGTTCCGTTTTACGACCGCACCGAACTTATTATGGAGACGCTGGGTACGCTGGAAGAGGCCCTGTTTCTACAGATCCTGGTGACCATCATGGTGGTTATTGTCATGGTGATGAACCTGCGATCATCGGTGTTGATTTCGGGCCTACTTCCCATAGCCGTGTTAATGACTTTCATCTCCATGAAGTACGGGGGCGTGGACGCCAATATCGTTGCACTTACCGGTATTGCCATTGCCATAGGTACCATGGTGGATATGGCCGTCATCCTCACCGAAAATATGATCCGGCATGTCGACGAAGCCGGCGATGAGGAGCCACTGCTGGAGGTGATTTTCAGAGCAACGAGTGAGGTTGCTTCGGCCGTGGTCACCGCTGTTTCCACAACTGTTATCAGTTTCCTGCCCGTCTTTACGATGGTGGCCGCCGAAGGGAAGCTGTTTATTCCGCTGGCCTATACGAAGACGTTTGCGCTGATTGCTTCAATTATTATTTCCCTGATCATTATACCGCCCTTTGCCCATTGGTTCTTTTCGGTTCGCATCAAAAAGCGTCCGCTGAAAATCGCCTGGAATGGCTTTGTCGTTGTGCTGGGATTAATAAGCATAATTTTTTCTGTACTTCCCTGGGCGGGATGGCTGTTACTGTTATTTGGAGCCAATACGCTTGCATCCCTTTATGTAGAGACATACGACGAGCGGCAGGCTGTGCGGATTAACAATTTTGTTGTCGCCCTCTTCGTCACATGGCTGCTGTCAAAAGCCTGGCTGCCTTTGGGGCCGGAAGTATCCCTGTTTACAAATTTCATTTTTGTAGGCGGTATCGCTGTGGTTTTGATAGGAATCTTTTTCCTCTTTATCCGCTATTTCCGTCCCATTCTACAGTGGGCGCTCTATTATCGGAAAACCTTTCTTTCCATTCCAATAGTGCTGGTGATCCTGGGAGTAACCATCTGGTTGGGATATGGAACCATGTTCGGCTGGGTGGAAAAAGGATTTGACTCGGCAGGCGTCCCGGTACAGGAAACAGCGGCCTGGACTTCCATGGAGGAAACTTTTCCCGGGCTCGGGGAAGAATTCATGCCGCCGCTGGATGAAGGCGCTTTTCTGCTGATGCCGACTACCATGCCTCACGTGGGTGTTGAAGAGGCCAAAGATTATCTGCAAAAAGTTGATATGGCAGTCTCGTCGATTCCCGAAGTCGATATGGTCGTAGGAAAGCTTGGAAGGGCGGAGACTGCGCTGGACCCCGCTCCGGTTTCGATGTATGAAAATATTATCCAGTATAAAAGTGAGTTTAAACGGGATGAAGACGGGCGACGCATTCGTTTTACGGTCAACGAGGAGGGAGATTATGTGCGCGATGAATCCGGAGAATTAATCCCCGACTCGGACGGGAAGTATTACCGGCAGTGGCGCGATCATATCCAAAGTCCGGATGATATCTGGAACGAAATAGTCGATGCCAGTCGTGTGCCGGGATTGACTTCAGCCCCCAAATTACAGCCGATTGAAACCAGGCAGATTATGCTGCAGTCGGGGATGCGTGCTCCGATGGGCGTCAAGGTTAAAGGTCCCGATCTTGAAACCATTGAAGATTTCGGGCTTCGCCTGGAGGAGATTCTACGGGAAGTAGAAGAGGTGCAAAGCCAGACTGTTTTCGCAGATCGCATTGTGGGCAAACCGTATCTGGAAGTCGAATGGGACCGGGAAGCCCTGGCGCGATACGGGCTTAAAATATCGGCTGTGCAGCGGTATCTTGAAGTGGCCATGGGGGGTATGCCCCTCACGCAAACGGTAGAGGGACGCGAGCGCTATCCGGTACGGGTCAGGTATGCCAGGGAGTACCGCGACAGTCCGGAAGAGATCGAGCGGATGTTCGTATCAACGGCGTCGGGGACAAACATCCCGCTGGGTATGCTCGGAGAAGTCAAGTACCGGCAGGGTCCGCAGGTCGTTAAAAGTGAAGATACTTTTCTGACGGGCTATGTGACCTTCGACAAACGGGATGGCTTTTCTGAAGTAGAGGTTGTGGAAGCAGCCCGGCAGAGGATCGGGGAGAAGATTGACAATGGAGAGCTTTCGGTGCCTTCGGGACTCAGCTTCGAATTTGCCGGAAATTATGAAAACCAGGTGCGGGCCGAGAAACGCCTCTCGGTAGTAATGCCTGTTACCCTGATCATCATCTTCCTAATTCTCTACTTTCAGTTCCGCTCTATCTCGACGACGGCCATGATCTTCAGCAGCATATTTGTGGCCTGGGCGGGTGGTTTCATCATGCTTTGGCTGTACGGACAGCCATGGTTTATGAATTTCGAACTGTTCGGTACCAATATGCGCGATCTGTTCCAGATGGGGGTTGTAAACCTCAGCGTTGCCGTCTGGGTGGGCTTTATTGCTCTGTTCGGCATTGCGGCAGACGGCGCGGTGGTTATTGCCACCTATATCCACCAGCTGATGGACCGGCATAAACCCAAAAGTATCGAGCAGCTACACGAAATTATCATAAAAGCCGGGAGTTTGCGTATTCGTCCCACCCTGATGACAACCGCAACCACTACGCTGGCACTGCTGCCGATTCTTACTTCAAGCGGACGCGGATCCGATATCATGATACCCATGGCCATACCCACCTTCGGGGGTATGATGGTTGCTGTTGTCACGCTGTTTGTTGTGCCCGTACTCTATGCCGTCTGGCATGAATCCAAGTGGAAGATCAAAGATAAAATGGAACTGATATCCCTGAATGGTAATAGTGAACATGAATAAGGCTGGTACTATGATTAAAAAACTCATTTTTCATCCTTTTTTTTCGTCCCCGTTCCGTCAATATGGGCTCTTTCTCCTTCGCCTCCTTCAAAGATCGCGGGCGTCAGGGATGGACGTTATCCAGCGATCAATGGTATCGTTCCGACCAATGGAGGGGAATCTCATTCATTTGGGAGCAACAGCCAAAAGCGGCACCGGGGAGATTCCCCGTCGTAGATCCGGGAACGAGCAAACCGGTTCTTCGCCCGGCATTGCCCTGTTGTTTGTTTGGTTTCTGCTGGCGGGAGCAGGCAGTCCGGTCTTTGCCCAGGAACCCCTCCCGCCCGGATCAACGAACGCGATCGGAGACAGCCTGGCGCTGGAACAGTACGTCCGGCAGGCACTGGAAGACAGTCCCCGTCTGGAAGCCTTGTTTCAGCAGTATTACGCCCGGCTGGAGCAGATTCCGCAGGTCGGGACGCTGCCGGATCCGGAGGTCATGTTTCAGTATCATGTCAATCCGATGGAACAGAGCAATCCCCTGAGCCGGACCACCGTCAGTGCAAAACAGATGTTCCCCTGGTTCGGTACCCTTGGCAAGAGGAAGGAGCAGGTGGAAAAACTATCTCGCGTTGAATGGACTGCCTTTGAAGAGGCCCGGAATGAACTTGCCATGGAGGTAAGAGAACAGTGGTACCGGATGCATGAGCTGCATCATCACCTGATGGTCTACTGGCGCAACCTGGACCTGTTGGAAAGTCTGGAACGGCAGGTACGATCCCAATACGAAAGCGGGAAAGCCAGCCAGGTAGACCTGCTCCGGTTACAGATCGAGCAGGAAAATATCCGGACGCGAATCGAGAACAGTGAAGAAGAATTAGGAACCATGAAAATCCGTTTTAACGCCTTTTTGGATCGTGAACCGGAAGCGGAGGTGCAGCTGCGGGGGGTGATGTTCAGCCGGCAACGGACGATGAGCGAAGAAGAACTCAAAAAGGCCATCCGCGAGCATAATCCCCGGCTCCGGGGCAGCGAATATGAGGAGGAAGCCGCCCTTGCAGCCGAAGAGTGGGCGCGCCTGGAGGGACGTCCCTCGTTCGGACTTGGCGTGACGGTTATGAACAGGAATTATATGTACATGCCTCTTATGGGAGCGGAGGAACCGTCGGTGACAGCTTCGCTGACGGTCCGGCTGCCGATCTATCGCTCGAAATACAGGGCTCAGCAAAAGGAAGCACAGATTGAGGCGCGGGTGGCTCGGGAGCAGCAGCGTGATATTGCCAATAATCTGAATGCTGAAGCGGAATCATTGCTTCAGCAATACCGTGATGCCGGCCGAAGAATTGCTCTTCACGAAGAGCGGCTGATTCCCAGAACGCGGCAGGCCCTCGAAGTGGCACTGAGTGATTATGTATCGGGGCGGGCAGGCTTTGAACAGATCATACAACTGCAGCAACAGCTGCTGGATTACGAAATGAAGCTGAATACGGCCTATGTGGAACGGAATATCGCCGCGGCAGAAATAGAATATCTCTCCGGAGAATACAACGTGAAACCTGAAGAAATTGACTAACCGCAGTGCGGGCTTATCGCGAAAGGTCCCGCTGCCATAATAAACCTATGACAATCATGAAAACAGGAAATATGGATATAAAACGGACAGGCAGAACAATCGGTCTGTTACTGGCGGGTCTTTTGCTCGGCTGGATCTTTTTTGGCAGTTCGGGTGAAGAGGCCGGGAAGATGGAGCAGCACATTGAAGAAACCCATACCGATGAAGAGGGAGAGATAGTTTATACCTGTAGTATGCACCCGCAGGTTCGCCAAAACGAACCGGGTGACTGTCCCATTTGCGGTATGGAATTAATACCGGTGGACGAGGAAGAAGGGCACCAGGAAGAAGAACGGCAGGGGGAAACTGCGTTCACCATGACCGAAGCGGCTGTTAAGCTGGCGGATATACAGACGACCCGCGTGGAAAGTCGTATCCCGGAATTTGAAATACGTATGCCGGGACGTATCGCTGCAGACGAGCGGCGGGTATCCTCCATCACCGCCCGGTTTTCGGGACGGATAGAGGAGCTTTATGTGGATTTTACCGGGACCTATGTGAAACAGGGCGAAAAATTAGCCGCTATCTATTCCCCCGAACTGATCTCCGCCCAAAGAGAGTTGCTCGAAGCGGCCGGCAATAAAGAAACCGACCGGGTAATGTATGAATCGGCGCGGAGAAAACTCAGGTTATGGGGACTTCCTGAGAACGAAATTCATCGTATTGAAGCAAATGGTGAGGTCATCGATCAGATTCCAATTGTAGCTACACAAAACGGGTATGTCACTCAAAAGAATGTTGACGTAAAAGATTATGTTGACGAGGGAACCGTCATGTATAAAGTGGCGGATCTCTCACGCCTCTGGGTGTTGTTCGATGCCTATGAAACGGATATGGGAGCCATCGAACAGGGCGATTCGGTTGATTTTACCGTGCGCAGCCATCCCGCCAGGCGATTTGAAGCAAAGGTTACCTACGTCGATCCTTTTATTGATCCCGAGACGCGTACGGCTAAGGTGCGAGCCGAAGTGGAAAATACAGGAGGTGACCTGAAACCGCACATGCTTGCCACGGGGATCGTAAGCGGGACGGCCGGCGAGGGGGAAAAGCTGATGGTGCCCCGGTCGGCCGTTATGTGGACCGGCAAACGCTCTATTGTGTTTGTGAAACAGACCGGCGGGGAGGTCCCCGCATTCGAACCGCGGCTGGTTACCCTGGGTCACCGCACCGGCGATTATTATGTTATCGAAGAGGGCGTTGAAGAAGGGGAGCAGGTTGTTACCCACGGGAACTTTAAGCTCGACAGCGCCGCCCAGCTGGCCGATAGACTCAGTATGATGAACCGCGAGCCGGGCAGCGGTGCCAATCGCGGGGCACATGATCATGGCGAAATGGAGATGGAAATGGAGGAGGAAGTGGAAGAGGATACCCTCAGGGAAACGAAGCCTTCCGGTGGACATGACGAACATTTAAGGCCTCATTAGACTCAAGCGAACATCCGGATCAGTTGCTTTCTTCTTTAAATACCGGCGTAAATTCTTTCAACGTTATACTTTTATCCTGTTGAGCGGAAGATGAGGTGCGGTCGGCCATCATCTCAAAAACTATTTTATCATTCCTGTAATATCGCCGTTGATAATATACGGGTTTGTCCCCGACCGTATATGAAAGTCGAGTAATCAATAGTACTGGAGCATGGATGTTGATCTGCAGGCGAGTGGCTAATTTCTCGTTTGCGAGAGCCGCTTCAATTCTGTACCCCCCTCTTTCTATGGGTATGTCGAATTCCTCTTCCAGGATATTGAAAATTGTTTGATGCCGCAGATCATAGTTTTCGATAAGCTGCCCGTAAAAAATGGGCAACCACGTAATGTCATAAGCGACGGGCTGACCGTCACCCAGCCTGATGCGTTCAATTTCGACAGCCAGGCTCTTGTTCTGCATTTCAAGGGACGAGAGAATTTCATGTTGATCGGCAATATCCGTCTGGGTAAAAGACACCACCTCTGAGCTGGCTTTCATTCCCGATTCAGCCAACTCTTCAGAAAAGTCGTTGAGCGTGGAAAAGGAATGATGAGACCTGTGGTCAGTCACAAAGGATCCGAGTCCCTGGCAGCGGTAAATAAGATCTTCGTTTTCCAGCGTCTGCAGTGCGCGTCTGACGGTGACCCGGCTCACATCAAACTTGTCACACAGCTCATTTTCGGAGGGTAGTTTTTCGTCCGCTTCATAGCGGCCGTCGTTGATCCGGCTGCGCAGCCATTCCGAAATTTGGATATGTCTGGGGATTCCTTCTTTCAGCATTGAGCTATAGTTAGTGATTTTGAATGATCTTCAAAGTACCATTTTATACATGTAATAACAAGTAATGTTAACTGTTCTTTCCTGTTGATGATAACAGCAATAATAAGCATTATGATGCAGGTGTACTGATTAATTACGATATTGCGTCTACATCACAGCCCGGGTAGTGCGAGCATAAACAGAATCTATCCGGTTGATAAATATTAAATTTCAATATTTGTATTTACTTGTATTGACAAGTTGGGGATAAACACGTACTTTAGATACAGAAAATAAAACACACCAATAGACCATGAGAATCAACAGGCTATTGAAATTATAATAATTAAAAGAGGGCTCTGAAAAACCTGGAATTTTGATCAATATCAATGCCAGTGCAAATTCATAACCGCAACATATGAAGCATATGTGAGGATTCTGAATATGAATGTGCCCAAATGCAGAGATTGGCCAAAAGAACGGTTTTGCAATGCTCTCTCAAAACATATAACAGTATGATTGATCTACTATATGAACCGTGGCCGTGGTATGTAGCGGGACCTGTTATTGGGTTGACGGTGCCCCTTCTGTTGTTGGCGGGAGGGAAGATGTTCGGCGTTTCGGCCAATCTCCGTCACACCTGTGCGGCCTGCAACTTCGGCAATGTCGATTTCTTTAACTACGACTGGAAAACAGCCGGCAAATGGAATTTTGCTTTTTTGGCCGGTTCCATAATTGGCGGTTTTCTGGCGGGATACGTGTTTGCCAATCCCGATCCCATTAACCTGGCTTCTTCAACGATAGCCGATTTACAGGCTTTGGGAATCCAGGATTTTGACGGGCTCGTACCGGATGACCTGTTTGCCTGGAGTTCGCTCGGGACGGCCACGGGGCTTACGGTACTGGGACTCGGGGGATTCCTGGTGGGCTTCGGAGCGCGATATGCCGGGGGGTGTACGTCCGGGCATGCTATTTCGGGCCTCTCGGATCTGCAATTGGCGTCGCTGCTGGCCGTCATCGGATTCTTCATCGGCGGACTCCTTATGACGTATCTCATTTATCCATTGATCTTATAATCTGACATGAACAGCACCATGAAATTCACAGAATATCTGAAGTACTTGTCCATAGGCATCGGCTTCGGCTTTGTATTAGTCAAGTCGGAAGTCGTATCCTGGTTTCGTATTCAGGAGATGTTTCGGTTCGATTCCATTC
Organism: Fodinibius sp.; assembly: GCF_041642155.1. Taxonomy (NCBI): domain Bacteria; kingdom Pseudomonadati; phylum Balneolota; class Balneolia; order Balneolales; family Balneolaceae; genus Fodinibius; species Fodinibius sp. The sequence continues at coordinate 1,966 of NZ_JBEPWZ010000027.1, read as the reverse complement.
ACATGTACGGGATCATCGGCCTGGCTGTAGTCGTCGGCATAATTTCCGTACAACTGATTAAACGATATAATATGAAGGACGCGAACGGGGATCCCATATCCATACCGCCCAAAGATTCATCGCAGGTTACACGTTATCTGGTCGGAGGGAGTATTTTTGGACTGGGCTGGGCCCTGCTGGGGGCCTGTCCCGGACCGATGTTTGCCCTGCTTGGCAGCGGCCTTACCGTAATGATCGTACCAATTGCGACAGCTGTGCTCGGAACCTACGTTTACGGGGTACTGCGACCTAAATTACCCCACTAATAAAAGAGTATCTATTAACCCAAAAGGAGAACTATTATGTATTTCAAACAAATTTATGACGAAAAACTGGCACAATACGCCTACCTTGTCGGCTGTCAGGAGAACGCAACAGCAGTGATTATCGACCCGATGCGGGATATTGACCAGTATATTAACGCGGCGGCCCGGGAAAATCTGACCATTGTGGCGGCGGCCGACACGCATATACATGCGGACTATATATCCGGGCTGCGCGAGTTTGCCGAGCGGGGGGTGAAAGTATATGCCTCCGACGAAGGCGACGAAGACTGGAAATATGAGTGGCTCAAGGACAGCAGTTACGATTATGAGCTGCTCAAAGACGGCGATACCTTCTCGATAGGAAACATTTCTTTTAAAGCCTGGCATACCCCGGGACACACCCCCGAGCACCTGAGTTACTATATCACCGACGGGGCCGCTGCCGGGGAGCCGATGGGCATCGCCACCGGGGACTTTATTTTTGTGGGGGATGTGGGCCGGCCCGACCTGCTGGAATCGGCTGCGGGCATGAAAGATGTGATGGAACCCTCCGCCCGCACGCTCTACAAGTCGGTGGAAGAATTTAAAAAGGTGACCGAATACCTGCAGGTATGGCCGGGACACGGCGCCGGTAGTGCCTGTGGCAAGGCTTTGGGGGCCATTCCCGAAAGCACCGTCGGCTATGAACTCCGGTATAGCAATGCCCTCAAGTCGGCTACTTCTGAAGATGAGTTTGTTAGTTTTATCCTCGATGGTCAGCCGGAACCACCGCTCTATTTTGCACGTATGAAGCGCGATAACAAAATGGGACCAAAACTGCTCGACGGTATCCCTCAGCCCGACCGGCTGACCCTGGGCCAGCTGAAGACTATTGTGACGGAAAATCGGGGCACCCTGCTTGATACGAGATCCCGCGAGGCTTTTTCCGGGGGACACCTGCCCGGGTCGCTGCTTTCAACGCTTAACAGGCAGTTTAATACGGTGGCCGGATCTTATATCACCGAAGAGGAGACCATCTACCTGGTCGTTGACGAGCACAACGTACGGGAAGCGGTGCTTGACTTGATCCGCGTCGGCCTGGATAATATCGGCGGATATGTGACGCCGGCCGACCTGAAAATGTACGAAGAGCAGCAGCGAGGAGATTTGGAAAAGCTGGAAGTGGGAACCTTCGAGACGGTCAGCGTAAAGAAAAACGACCCGGACTACATAGTGCTGGACGTTCGCAAGGCGTCTGAATATGAGGAAGGTCACATTGACGGAGCCTTGAATTTCGCCCATACGCGTCTGGCGGAAAATCTGGATGAGGTACCCGAAGATAAAACGCTGCTGGTCCATTGTCAGTCCGGGGGACGTTCTTCGGTGGCTTCGGCTTTCCTGGCCGGCAACGGGTACGATGTCGTATTTATTGACGACGAATACGAAAACGCCGTGTCCGACTGACGACCATTCGGTCTCCCGGCGGTAAAACCGGTCTCCCCATATGCAAAAACCTTATAGCCCCTCCCGAAAACATTAAATGAGAATGAGTAGGGGGGAAATGAGTACGGGGAGCTTTACCGGCTGCGACGTAAATCTCCCCGATTACCCGGGAGGTGAAATGAAGCTTTGGGCCGCGGCTCTCCGGCGTTTTAAAACCGTATTGAGTACGACGATTTTCC
>NZ_JBEPWZ010000026.1:0-21975 GCF_041642155.1 Fodinibius sp. | reverse complement strand
TCTTATCTTTGTGGTTTCCTCATCGGACAGTTTAAGCGAAAACACGCCCTCTTCGTCTGCCGACACGCCATTGGTCGTCCCCTCCTGCAGCACATTGGCCCCGGCCAGCGGCTCCCCCGTTTGTCCGTCAACAATAGTCCCGGTAACCATCGTTTGCGCCATGAGGGAACTGCTCATTGCCATAATCAGTAATATGCACAGGAATAGTGTGTGAAGTAGCTGTAATTGTTTGAAAAACATTCATTCCTCCATCTTATCAGGTTATATATAAGAAACCTTTGCAAAACCGTTCTTTTATTCAATGTCGGCGGTATCGGTCGGTTAAAATCCTCACATATGGGGATATGCTGTGGTTCCAACCTCCCTCTGACCTCGACCTTTCCCGATGCTTCGGGACTGGTTTTTCAAAAGCTTCTATAAGAGCGGGAGATGAACTTGCAAGAAATGCTGATCAACGGGCAGCAAGCAAAATTTTTGCCGCTGCCGGGTTTCCCTACGCCGGTGTTATCCGGGTCAGGTTCTCAGGGTATGATCTCAGCCTGCTGTTGCAAGCACCCCCAACCATGGGTTCTTTCTTATGTGCCGCAAAGATAACGGCTTCCCTGCTTATCTACAAGAGGTTTCGTTATTTGTTATCGGTTACTCGTTAACTGGGCGATAACTTTCTCATCCTCATCCTCAAGCTGTCAAACCTTCAACATACAACTGTGCCTTCCGGTGAACGTCGCTCCTCCTTTTCTGCGAATCACAATTCATAATTTACAGCTGTGACTAAAATATTTTGATCTTCATGGCCGTATTGCCCATTATTGAATACATTCTTTATCCTAAATCCGTCATTATGAAATATTCGATACTCATCGCTACCAGTTGTATTCTTTTCGCACATGCCTGCTCATCCGGCGGCCCTTCACCGGAAGAATTTTCGGATCCGTCCTACCAGGCTATTTCAGCGCTGGGCGATACCCTGTACGCCCCGCCCCTTGACCCGGATACGGTCAGTCGATTAGAAACAGAACTTCAAACAGCCGAAGCACATTACAGGTCCCGGCCTGATAAAGCTGACGCTATCCTCTCCTACGGCCGGCACACCGCCTACCTGGGCAATTATCAAAAAGCGGTTGTTATCTTCAGCGATGGCATTGAGAAACATCCCGGGGACGCACGGTTCTATCGGCACCGGGGACACCGGTACATTACGCTCCGGGAATTCGACAAAGCTATTGAGGATCTCAAGCGCGCGTCGGAACTTAGCTATGGCAGCGATGAGCAATCCGACTCCGAAGGATCACCCGGCAACAATAATGTATCCCGCTCTACCATGCAGGCTAATATCTGGTACCACCTGGGACTCGCTTACTACCTGACAGCACGGTATGACGAGGCTCAAAACGCATACGAAGAGTGTCTTCGTCACTCGTCAACCGACGATATGCAGGCCGCGGCTTCGCACTGGCTGTATATGACTCTGCGAAGAGCCGGCAAGGATGATAGGGCCGGGAACATCCTCGAACCCATCACCGAGGATATGAATATTACCGACCACAAAAGTCATCACCAGCTCCTGCTGGTCTTCAAAGGCATTTTTAAACCGGATATGCTGCTGGCGGGTGTTCAAAACAGCAATACTCTTGAACATACGACCGTGGGATATGGACTCGGGAACTGGCACCTTATCAACGGGCGAAAAGACCGGGCCCATGAGCTTTTCCATAAAGTATATGAGGGAGATCAGTGGCACGAGCCCGGCTATATCGCTGCCGAAATGGATCTGAAGAGGCTCACCGATGAATAGTTGACTGCTGGCCCGTTATCGGGACGCTGAACAAAGCGTGATTGAGAGTCATCCGCCCCCGCGGCAATTTCCCGGTTTTACGACGCTGCTCCGGTGATTACGGTGTAAAATGCAGGGGGACGTGATGCTTGACTTCGGGTACCGGCGAAGTAAACACGGCCCGGACAGATCTGAAGAGACTCTCTGGCGAATGGCTGGCGGCCGTCGCTTTTTTTCTGCATTTTCTGTGAAAAGAGGGAATGATTCAATACTTTTGGGGCTTAATAGTGCCTGAACATTTCAACGAATTGAAGCTGTACACATGCCTGTTACCAACGACGAAATAGCCGCCCGGCTGCGCGAAATCTATCAACTGATGCAGCTGGCCGGGGAAAACCGGTTCCGTGCAATCGCATTTGACCGCGCCGCCCAGACGATTGAATCGCTCGATGAAGATATTAATAACTATATTAAAAGCGGCAACCTGACCGATATCAAAGGCATTGGAAGTTCTATTGCCGGGGATATCCGCTCGTACGCGGAGACTGGCACTATCGAGGTACTGGAAAACCTTCGCAGTCAGATTCCGGCGGGCGTCATTAAATGGCTGGATATCTCGGGACTGGGACCAAAAAATATTGCCAAAATTCATCAGGAGCTGGGAATATCCGAACTGGAGGAATTGAAAGAGGCCTGCGAAGACGGACGGGTCGCCTCGCTGGACGGACTGGGGCAGAAATCGGCTCAGAAGATCCTGACGTCCATCCAGTGGATGCAGCAGTTTGACAAACGCTGCCGGCTGGACCAGGCGGCGGACATCGCCCGGCCGATCTACCATTTCCTCAAAGAGCTGGAGGGGGTTGAAGCAATTGAAGTGGCGGGCTCCCTCCGGCGATCGAAAGAGACGATCGGGGATGTGGATATCCTGATCGGCGCCGACGAGCAGTATATCGACGGTCTTTTCGAAGCTTTTGTGGATCATGAACTGGTATTGGAGGTACTGGGGCGGGGTGAGACCAAAAGCTCCATCCGAACGAGAGACGGGCGACAGGTGGATCTTCGTATTGTAAAACCAAAAGAATTTCCGGCTGCACTGATGTATTTTACCGGAAGCAAGGAGCATAACGTGGTACTGCGCCAGCGGGCCCGGAAGCGGGGGCTATCCCTCAATGAATACGGCTTGTTCGAACTGAATGACGAAGGGGAGACCAATTTTGAGGCCCCGATTGACTATGCCTCGGAATCGGATATCTACCGCAAGCTGGATCTGCATTTTATTCCCCCGGAGCTGCGCGAAGACCGGGGCGAAGTTGCGTTTTATGAATCGCACGAAACCATGGACCTGGTCGAAGAAGACGATATCCGGGGCGTGATTCATGCGCACACCACCTGGAGCGACGGCAGGTTTTCAATCAGGGAGATGGCAGAGGCCTCCATGGAGCGCGGGTATGAATACCTGGCCGTTACCGACCACTCCCGGTCGGCTGCTTACGCCGGGGGACTGTCGGTGGAGGAGATCAGGCGGCAGTGGGAAGAGATTGACCGGTTGAATGAGCAGTACGCGGCCAACGAACAAAATTTCCGAATTTTCAAGGGAATTGAATCCGATATCCTGGGCGATGGTCGCCTGGACTACGGTGACGACATCCTGGCGGGCTTCGACCTGGTTATTGCCAGCGTACACTCCGGCCTGGGGATGCCGCGCGATGAGATGATGACACGTTTTCGCAGGGCCATCCGGAATCCCCACACCCGGATGGTGGGACATCCTACGGGACGCTTGCTGCTAAGGCGCGACGGCAGCGACCTTGACATGAATGAGCTGATTGAACTGGCCGTGGAGCACAACACCGCCATAGAAATCAATGCAAATCCCCGGCGCCTCGACCTGGACTGGCGGCACGGGAACAAGGCCAGGGAAGCGGGACTCCTTTCTTCCGTCAATCCCGACGCCCACAGTACCGACGGCATTGACGATATTCAGTACGGCGTGCGCATCGCCCGGAAAGGGAAGTTTGAAAAAGAGCGTATCCTCAATACCAGATCAGCCCAAGCATTTGAAAAATGGCTGGTTGAACGCGACTCATAATGATACGGGACCCTCGGCCTTGCCCGTGATTATAAAGAACCCTGTCCGAATACCCCCTTACTCGTACCTCAGCGACTCCACCGGATCCACACGGGCGGCTTTTATAGCGGGAAAAACGCCCGCAATAAGTCCTATAAGCGCAAGCATGCCTATAGTGACAATCACGGATAGTTCCGATATTTCCGGCTTGCCCAGAAACGCTCCCGGCCCGTCCGTCATATCCAGCGCCAGCACGCCATAGACGATAGCCGAAGAGATGGCCAGGCCGAGAAACCCGCCCATAAAAGAGATCAGGAGCGACTCGAAAATAAACTGTACAATGATATGGACTTTCCTGGCGCCCACCGCCAGCTTGATGCCGATCTCACGGGTGCGCTCTTTGACCACCACAAACATGATGTTCGCCACTCCCACGCCTGCAATAATCAGCGTAAACAATCCCACCGTAAAAAGAAAAACCTCGAGTCCCACCGCTACTTTCCGGTTCATCTCTTCCATCTCGATAAAGTCCCACATGGGCATCGCTTGCTCATCATCGGGATGGAAAGCATATTTTGCCGATAGCGTAGCGACGATATTGGTTTTAATCTGCTCCTGAAGAGAGGGATCAGAGGGACGGATCAGGATGGAATTCACGGTACGGTCACCGTAGATATTTCGAAATGTGGAGTAGGGGATGATTGCCCGGTCGGCATCGGGACCATTGCTCATGGAGGTTTGCATTTTGGGCTTCATCACCCCGACGACGGTAAAGGGCATATCATCCAGATGAACCTGACGGCCGACCGGATGTTCTTCCCCAAAAAGACGTTCTGCGATCTCATCACCCAGGAAAAGGACTCTCCTTTTGTTATCAACATCGCGTTCGTTAATAAAGCGTCCCCCTGCCGCCGGGTACATCGTACGCATAATTTCAAAATCGGGATTTACGCCCTCCATATAGGTATTCGTAGTAACGTCCCCGGCGCGAAGCTGAGCGCCCCACTTTCCGTACTGGGGACTGGAATGCGCGATGCCGGGGACAGCCCGCTGCAGCAAAGCCACATCCTCTTCGGTAAAGCTGATACGGCGCCCGATCCCCAGTCCCTCGTAATTCATGCTGGTCTGTCCCCCGTAAACGATGATCACCTGGTTGCCGGCGCCCAGCATTCCCTCCATCATGCTGCTCCCCAGCCCCCGCCCGAAAGCCAGCAGCAGTACCACCGAAAGGGTCCCCCAGGCAATCGCTGTCAAGGTTAAAAACGAGCGCAATTTCTGGTTGCCCAGATCGGCAAAAAATTCTCTGATTAAATTTTTCCACATGGTTATCTATCCTCCTTTATCTCCTCAAACAATCTACAATATCAAGCCGGGAGGCCCTCCAGGCGGGCAGCAATCCGGCGGCAAAACCGACAAAACCGAGTACAATGAAAGCGATCAATCCCACTTCAGGGGCAAAATAGGGAGATCCCACGAAATCCTTGATCGGTATATTCTGGGTCGCTTCAACCAATATCCAGCCCAGGGCATAGCCTGCGGCGGCCCCGATCCCGATAATCAAGAAGGTCTCCAGGAAAAACTGTCCCATAATATGATGCCTCTTCGCTCCCACCGAACGACGAATACCGATCTCCTTCATCCGTTCCTGTACGACCACAAACATAATATTGGCCACCCCGATCCCCCCAACGGCAAGTGTAAAGAACCCGATTAATCCCAGGAAACCATTTATTCCTAAAAACATAATATTGATGAACGACCAGAACTCATTGGTATCCCAGATGCCGATGGCATCGCGGTCGGAAGGATCAAAACGGTGTTTTCGTCCCATCACCTCATAGACCTGATCTCTTACCGTCTCGGCCTTGCCGGGATCAGCCGGCGTATACAGAATATTATTGACCCTGTCGGTCCCCATAATGGCCGAATAGGTAGACGCGGGGATAAACGCCCGGTCGCGGTCCTGCTGGGAATAGGAAGAATTTTGAATTTTTTCCTGCAGCACACCGATGACGGTGAAGGGAGTGCCGCGCACCATTACCCTTTCTCCGACAGGATCCGCATCTTCAAAAAGATTTTCTGCCAGCCGGTTTCCCAGAAAAATAACCCTGCGGCGCTGCTCTACGTCGGCCTCGTTGAGCCATCGTCCCCCCGCCTTTTCAAACATATTTCTCAGATCCTGATACACCGGGTATACTCCACCCACCGACGAGTTTCGGCGCTTTGTGCCATATGAAATCTCTATGTTTTCCATATATTCCGGCGTGACGACTTCGATGTCCGTTATCTGGTCGCGGAGCAGCTGTACGTCCGCTTCCCGAAAACGGACGGGACGGCCTATGCCATACCCCTCATATGCCATGGTCGTTTGTCCCGGAAACATAATGGCGATCTGATCGCCCATGCCCCGCATGTTCAGAACCGTCTGATCGCGGAAACCGGTACCAAAGGCAAGCAGCAGGATCAGGGTGGCCGTACCCCACATGATCCCAAAAATGGTAAGGAAACTCCGCAGGCGCTGTTGGCTCAGGTTACGGACCAGATCGGTTATGAGAGATATCAGAGACATGGGTTAATAACTAAAATTATTATCGTACGGTCAGTGTCTTTTCAGGACGTTCCAGCACTTTGTCCCCTTCTTCGAGTCCCTCCCTGACTTCGACCGTTATGGCGTCGCTTAACCCGAGCTCAATCTCTTTTTCTATCCGGCTGCCCGGCTCATCGCCCGGAACATCAATGAAAGCATCTCCCTCCCGCATGCTGACCACGCGTTCCGGGATCGTAATAATCTCTTCCATGCGCTTGATAATAATATCGGCGTTTGCGGAATAGCCGGCGCGCAGCGTGGCGCCCCCGGTATCGGTGATCGTAATTTCTACCGGAAAAACCGTTGCGTTGTCATCTTCAACGGCCTTCAGCGAAATCCGGGAAACCTCGCCATGCACCGTATCCGCGGGCAGCGCTCCTATCTTGATTTCCACCGGCATCCCTTCCGCTATCTTCCCGACATCAATCTCATCGACGGTGCCCTTAAAAAGCAAATGGTCCATCCCTGCAAGCGTCATGAGCGGTGTCCCCTCCTGGTAAGAGGTCAGCGGGACAACCGGCTCTCCCGTATCCACCATCTCCTCCAGGATAAACCCATCGACCGGGGACCGGATAATGGATTCTATAACCATATCGCCAACGACGATACGTCCTGATTCGAGCAGTTCAAGCCGTTCCCTGTTGATCTGCAGGCGAACTTTTACGTCATTGTGCTGCTGCTGCACTTCTTCGAATTCCCGGTCTGAAATCATATCCCGGCTGTTCAGCGTTTTCATGCGCTCCAGCTCTCTGGCCAGATTCGCCTCTTCAATTACGGTACGTTCCAGGTTGCGTTTTGCTTCTGCCAGTTCAAGCGGGGTGGGATCGGGACTTACCTCTATGAGCGGGTCGCCCTTGCGGACATAATCCCCGGCTTCAGCATAGATCCGGCTGACCACCCCCGAAATCTTCGACTTTACCTCGATCTCATTTTCGGGTTCAATCGTCCCCACGGCCAGGGCTTTTTCAACGATTGTCCCCACCTCCGCCGTCACATAAGACTCTTCCTTCTTTTCTTCGCCGGGTGTGCTGCCGTACAAATAAAAGGATATTCCTCCCCCGAGGATGATAACAGCCGCGATGCTTATCCATAATCCCCGTTTCCGTTTCTTTTGAAAACCCATAATGATCCTGTTCTTAAAAATTGCGAGTTATCTTCCTGTACGGAAGAGGGGGACATACGGTTTCAACCTTTATTCTGAATATCCATTTTAAAACGTCTTACTATAATATTTTCGCCGGTATCTCTGTTATATGGGTAACAGAAGGCTTTGCAAACGAGGATTTTTGCTCATAATAAGGCCAGGGGGATCTTAAAACCGTAGCATATTGAGACTGTGTGAAGTTTTAAAATCCTGATAACAAAGAAACTGGGGAAAAAGACAGTTATGCAAAGCCTTCTACCTTCTATCAGTGTCACCTTAATAAAAAAGAGAGGAGTTATGAAACTAAAAAACGCACTATTCGCACTGTTGGGGCTACTATTACTTTCCGTAACGCTCGATCCACAAACGGCCTATCCCCAGCAATCCCGGCAGATCATGTTGGCAGGGTATAACCATGAACCTCCGGTCAGTACTTCCGGATCAGGCATGGTTACCGTTTCTTTTAACCAGGATACCTTGCGCGTGGAGGGCGATTTTTCTGATTTGACAAGCCGCTACCGCGGCGCTTATGTCATGGTGGGCGAAAAGGGAGAAGCCGGAAATATGCTGTTTCGCCTGAACGTCGAACCCAGTGAAGATCGTACCGGCGGAACGATAAAAGCCGAGGATAATGCCTTTTCCCTAAATGACGCCCAGAAACCGCTATTAAAAAAAGGAGAACTGTATATCAATGTTACCAGCAGCAATCATGCGAAAGGAGAGCTCCGCGGCCAGATTCCACCGATGAAATAGACGTACGTTTTGGGTGTTACATTTTAAAAGACCTTTGCAAAACCGCTCTTTGGCCAATCTCTGTATTTTTGCGCATTCGAACTCCTCACATATTCCTTATATGCTGCGGTTTAAAAGCGCTCAGGCTTTGCTATTAATCAAAATTCCTGTTTTTGCAAAAGGTCTCTTTAAGTAAAATCTAACATATTATTAATGCTTGAATACCGTTGAGGCTACGGGTATAGATATAAATGTTCCATTGTGAAATGCAACATTCCGTGATGATCATCTTCATTAATCAGTAACAAATAACTGATAACCAGCCTAAACGACCGGTGCGGCCTGATCGGGTTCAATCACTCCTCCGGGGAGCTCCATGATATCCATTTTTCGAAAATGGACCTCCGCCCCTTCCGATTCGGGACAGATATAGCCTTTTTTTCTTTTCGGTGAGCGTATGCCGTTGACGAATTTTCCGTTGACCGCCAGCTTGAGCGTCCCATCCACACATACCACCAGGTACCGGTTCCACTCTCCCGTTCCGTTGACCCTGTTCTCCAGAGCGTAGCTCCTCCCTTCGATCTCAGAGGGATTGTCTGGAATCGTACCTTCCAGTCCCATGGCGGGGAACAGATGCCCGTGCACATATTCAACGGGACGATCATTGATTTCAGCCCACTGGGTGTCCAGCATTTGTACTTCCATGCCTTTCGGGTATGGATTATCTTCGTGTTGGGTGCCATTGGCCCAGACAAAGACCCCGGAGTTGCCGCCGGGTTCCATGTGTCTCCACTCAATATCCAGAATAAAATTCTGATATTGTTTTTCCGTGCGCAGTACCCCAATGGGTTCTCCGGTAGCTTTTAGGATGCCATCTTCTACCCACCAGGTATCCTCGGAGGTATTGACATTCACAAACCCGCTTAAATCCTTTCCGTTGAAAAGCGGCCTAAAGGAGGGTACCGCCTCATCGATCAGCGACGAAGACGGTTTTCCGGACTTGGATAAACCCATCGCAGGAGTCGCGGTAACCATTGCCGAGGCCAGCAAGGCCTGTTTTGCAAACTCTTTTCTATTCATATTACTATCGGTTTAATTATGATCGAATTAATATCCCATTCATCGGAAAATATCCTTTGAATAAGGTGATTTACCTAATCAGGGCCTTGTCATACCACCGAACAGTTGGAATGCGGTATGATACAGGCCGTAAAAGATACCCATCAGACGGCAGAAAAATCGCCTGATGCGTTTTTATAGCTTGCCTTACGTATACCTGTTTGCCGATGAGGGAGCGGTTCCCGCTACCGGGGGATTTTCAGGAATTCCGTTGACCGGTCCGAATTCATAGGTATCGGGACCCAAACGAAGATCCGAGTTAACCACTTCATCCCAGGTGACATCTTTACCGGTATAGGCGGCCATCCTGCCCATAAGGGCCATTCGTGTTGAATTGACTTGCGTTTCCGAGTCATTAATATAATTACCCGTTCGAATAGCTGTTACCAGCTCAACATGCTCCTGTACATACGGATTGTTCACATACCATTCCGACTCCGGGTTATCGTCTTCCGGATAGGGGTACTCCCAGATAAGCTCCCCCTGGTGATTATAAAGGGAGCCCGTCGCATCGGCATATCCTTCTGTGCCCGTGATATACTGGGTTTTGGAATTGTCACAGCCGTTAATCTGGCGGGTGGCACAATGCGCCTTCTTTCCGTCTTCGTATTCGTACTGTACGCTGAAATGATCGAACTTGTTGCCCGAAACCGGGTGGGTCCTGCCTCCGTAGCCCAACGCTTTAACCGGCCAGCTGTCCATATGCCAGTTCATCACATCAAGTTCGTGAATAAACTGTTCGACATAATGATCGGCCGAGAGCCAGCTGAAATTTTGCCAGTTGCGAATCATGTATTCCATCTCACTCCATTCCGGCTTGCGCTCGACCCACCAGATCGCGCCGCCGTTTCGAATAATATTTGCTCCCACGACCTCGCCGATGGCCCCATTGGCAACCCTTCGCTGGGTTTCGATAAAATCTTTCTGATACCGGCGAATGGTGCCACTGACCATGCAGAGATTCTTCTGCTTTGCTTTTTGCGTCGTGGCCATCATCTGCCGGGCTCCCACGGGGTCAACCGCGACCGGCTTTTCCTGGAAAACATGTTTTCCGGCATCGATGGCTGCTTCTACATGCATGGGACGAAAGTGAGGCGGGGTGGCAAATATGACGATATCGACCCCGGAATCAATAACCTTCTGGTAGTTGTCAAATCCCGCATAACAGTTTTCCTGGGGAACATCTATATCTCTCGCCTTTTTAAGCATTGTTTTGGACTTCTGCAGCTGATCCTCAAAAACGTCCCCGAGCGCCACAATTTCCAGATTTGGTCCCGCATCCACGAAGTTAACCGCCGCACCGGAACCACGTCCCCCGCAACCGACCAATCCGGCCCGCAGCGGTTCACCATCCGGGGCCTCATTTAACAGGGTGAGATGCGTATCATCTTTCAGATCCTTCAGGGTGTTCGTGCTTGCACAGTTTGTCAGAAGACCTGCTGCACCTATCGTTCCGACAGCACTCCAGGCAGCAGTGGATAGAAATTCGCGGCGACTTTGTTTGCTTTTAGACATAAGATATGGTTACTACTTAGTATTGTTATATGAATATGTATATGTTTAAACGTTCATTACGATTACCCACTTGCCGGCCGTACACGGTATAAGGACAGGCTAAATTGTTATCCAAAAGGATATTTTGCTATCCGAAAGAAAATGAATGATTGGTTCAAAATCTCTAACAGGGTACAGCCAGACGTAGAATAATATAATGTATTATCAGAAGCCTTTGCAAAACCATTCGCTGAGCCAGTCTCTGCACGTTCACATGTTCACGCATTCGGCATACCTGCACAGGCATCTATTTTTGCTTGCGAGATGCTTTTGAATACGCTCAGGCTTAAACAGTGACCAAGGCCCTTGGTTTTGCAACGCCTTCTATTATAGAACCCTTCTGCTATCAGGGTATATCTATAACCAATACAATGAAATGAAATTGTATATTTTTATCAAAAATTAAAATAAGAATTTTCTTTTCATTCCTTATTTTTTTGTGAAATATTACATGGTCTGAAAAAACCCTCTCAATTAAAGGCCTGAATACCCGGTTTATGTACTCTGACGGGGGCTTTTACGACATGAAAGGGCACGAAGAATTTCAAAAAAATATCGTTTAAATTCGCACTTGTTTTCAATATTAAATAGAAATTGGTTTTGAATATGAATACTGTTGATATATTAGTTGTCGGATGTGGAAATATGGGCACCTCCCATGCAAGAGCTTATGACAAGCTTGATAATTTTAACATTGTCGGCCTGGTAAGCCGGGGATCCGAAAGCCGGAACCGCCTGTCTGAGGAGCTGGGCGGGCTCCCGACTTTTGGCAGCTACGAAGAAGCCCTGGAGCAAACGCAGCCGGATGCCGTCTCCATTAATACCTATCAGGGGACCCACGCCGAGTATGCCATTAAAGCATTCGAAAACAGTGCACATGTTTTTGTGGAAAAGCCTCTCGCCGAGACAGTCGAAGATGCTGAATCGGTCGTACACGCGGCAAAAAAGGCCGACAAAAAACTGCTTGTCGGCTATATCCTTCGTCACCATCCCGGGTGGAAAAAATTTGTTGAACACAGTAGAAAACTCGGCAAGCCGCTGGTCATGCGCATGAACCTGAATCAGCAGAGCACGGGTCAGCAGTGGGAAACCCACAAGAATCTTATGTCGTCGATGTCGCCCATTGTCGACTGTGGAGTACACTATGTCGATATGATGTGCCAGATGACGCAAGCTAATCCAACCCACGTGCATGCCATTGGCGCGCGCCTGACCGAGGATATTAATCCCGATATGTACAACTACGGTCAGCTGCAGGTTACCTTTGATGACGGTTCCGTCGGATGGTATGAATCCGGATGGGGACCCATGATGAGTGAAACGGCCTATTTTGTGAAGGATGTCATCGGTCCCAACGGCAGCGTAAGCATTCGTAAAGATACATTTAACGACCCCAGGGGCAAGTCTGCCATTATTGAAGACCACTCGACGGTCCGGCGGCTGCAGCTGCACTACTCGGAACTCGACGATAATGGAGAGCTTGTCCGTGACGATAAAACCATCGAAACCCCCGACGAGCCGGGCCATGATGAAATCTGCTTTTTTGAGCAGCAATACTTTCTGAAATCCATTCAAGAGGATATCGACCTCTCCGATCATATGGATGCCGCCGTACAGACGCTCCAAATTGTCCTGGCCTGCGACGAGTCGGTTAAAACCGGCAAAAAAGTAGCCCTGTAGGCGTTTGAACTGTAGGTGTTATGTGACCTCTTAAAAGAGGGTTTTGCCAAAGCGGGGGTTTTGTTCAATACCAAACCTGTATTACAGCCTCGGCTGAATCCCCCATCCATGGAACGCCTGAACGACAAGAAGCATTTGAAAACGCCGAACCCATACGTTCAATAAAGTATTTCACCCATTATGAAGATTGTTCTCTCTCCCGCTAAATCACTGGACTATGACCGTGAGCTTCCCACCGACCGTGCCACCCAACCCCGGTTTTTAAAGGAAGCAGAGACGCTCAACAATGAACTGGCCAAAATGTCAAAAGATGAGCTCAAAGAACTGATGGACATCAGCCAGAATCTCGCTGACCTGAACTACGAGCGCTATCAAAAATTTTCCACTCCTTTTAACAGGGACAATGCCCGTCCCTGTATTTACGCCTTTGACGGCTCGGCTTATAAAGAGCTGGATGCCTATACGATCGACGATTCGCACCTCGATACCCTGCAAAACAGTCTGCGTATTCTGTCCGGCATGTACGGCCTCCTGCGCCCCCTGGACCTGATACAGCCCTATCGCCTGGAAATGGGTACGAAGCTGCAGGTTAACGGCTATGACAGGCTCTACGATTTCTGGGATGATAACCTTACCGATGCGCTCAATGATGAGCTTGAAGAAGATGAATTATTCGTCAACCTTGCCAGCAAAGAGTATTTTAAGGCACTCAACCCGGACAAGCTGAAGGTTGATGTCATAAGTCCCACTTTCAAAGACTTCAAAAACGGCGATTTAAAAGTTGTAGGATTCTACGCAAAAAAGAATCGGGGGACCATGGCTCGTTATCTTATCGAGAATGAGATAGACACGCTGGAAGGCCTCCGCGGGTTCAATCGCAACGACTACTGTTTCAGCGAAGAACATACCGAGAACAAACAGGAGCCGGTCTTTATACGCTGAGTCGCTATGGGTTCACAGGGCGGCACGGCAAGGAATGGGCTCAAGCTTCCATTCCAGGGCTGAGGTTTGGTCGCGAGCCCGGCAAGCGGGTTAACACGTCTTGCTAATTTTTTGGGTAACCGATACGTTCCGTTCGACTGCCGGCAGATTGCAGGAGCCAGCGTTAAACATATTTGTCTTTGACTCCGCTTTTACACCTGTGGAATTTCACAAAATCAAATGGTAAGGGTTATTTTTTAACCACACTGTGTCCCAGGGAAAGCTTATCGACGGCATTCAGCGCCGGCGTGGGATCCCCCATGATATAGAAGTGAATGCCCGGGACCCCACTCTCCAGCAGCTCGGTACATTGGCGGGCCGCCCATTCGATACCAATCTCCCTGGCATGGGTAGGGTTCGCCTGGACTTCATCGGAGAGGTCCTCGGGAATATTGAGATGGAAATACTTCGGTAAGAAATTCAGATGCTGCTCGCGCGTCAGTACTTTTAGTCCCGGCACGATGGGACATTCGATTCCCGCTTCCCGGCATTTTCTGACAAACCGAAAGAAAGCCTCATTGTCAAAAAACATCTGGGTGACAATATAATCGCCCCCCTCGTCTACCTTGTTCTTGAGCATCTGGATATCAAAATCGAGATTAGGCGCCTCGAAATGCTTCTCCGGATAGCCTGCCACGCCCACGCAAAAATCGGTCTGTTGTGCGTTCACAATATCTTCCAGGTACTTCCCCTGGTTCATATCTTTGACCTGTTTTACCAAATCCACGGCATACTTGTTGAAGGTGCCGTTTTTATAGCGCGGGACGGGATCGTCCGCCGCATCGCCCCGAATTGCCAGCACATTGTCAATGCCCAGGTAGTTAAGTTCTATGAGCGCATCCTCGGTTTCCTCTTTCGTAAAGCCCTCGCAAATAAGGTGCGGCACCGGGTCCACGCCATATTTATGCAGGATAGCCGCACAAAGTCCGATCGTACCCGGACGCTTTCGTTTTATATGGCGCTTTATAGTGCCGTCACTGAGCTCTTCGTAATGCGATTCCGCCGCATGATAGGTGACGTCAATAAAGGGCGGATTGTACTTCATAACCTGATCCAGTGCATCAAAAACCTTTTTTACCGACTTTCCCCGTTTCGGGGGGATAATTTCAAAAGAAATTAAAGGTTCCTTGGCTCGATCGTAATGTTCAATAACTTTCATTTAACCGGGTATTCTTTGTATCTTTGGAATCCAAAAACTTATCAACCGTTACACAATTTTCGAAACGAAAATTGCAATAGTGTATAAGGTAATCACTTCGTGACTTAGTTGAAAAGTTTTTGTGCAACCCAGGGGTTTCTTTCAAAAGAGGCCTACAGCACCTTATCATTACCTGAAAGAAATTTACATGAACCTTGATCAAATAAAAGATCTGTTACAGGATCGCATTCTCATCTTAGATGGTGCCATGGGCACCATGATTCAGGAGCACAACCTTTCTGAAGACGACTACCGGGGCGAGCGATTCAGCGATTACGGCAGCGACTTAAAGGGCAACAACGACCTGCTCAGCCTTACCCAGCCCGGCATCATTAAAGATATCCACCGCCAATTCCTGGAGGCGGGCTCCGACATCATAGAAACCAACACATTTAACAGCACCTCCATTTCACAGGCCGACTATCATATGGAGAATCTGGCCTATGAATTGAATGTGGCTGCGGCTCAAAATGCGCGCGAAGTGGCCGATGCCATGACGAAAAAAACGCCGGACAAGCCCCGCCTGGTAGCCGGCGCCATCGGTCCCACCAACAAAACGCTCTCCCTGTCCCCGGATGTGGAGGACCCGGGTTATCGCGCGATCACCTTCGATCAGCTTAAGGAATCGTATACCGAACAAATTCGGGGCCTTTCCGACGGCGGCGTGGATATCCTGCTGGTGGAAACAATTTTTGACACCCTCAACGCCAAAGCGGCCATCTACGCCATCCACAAGCATGCCGAGCAGACGGGTCAGGCCCTCCCTGTGATGATTTCGGGTACGATCGTGGACCAGAGCGGGCGCACGCTGTCGGGACAGACGACCGAGGCGTTCTGGATTTCCATTTCGCACACCAAGAATCTGCTGAGTGTGGGACTGAATTGCTCGCTGGGCTCCCGTCAGATGCGTCCCTATATCGAGGAGCTGGCCAATGTGGCCACCTGCCATACCAGTCTCTACCCGAATGCGGGTCTGCCGGACGAGATGGGCGAATACAACGAGTCGCCGGAGTATATGGCGGATCAGCTGCGGGACTACGCCGAATCCAATTTTGTTAACCTGGTGGGCGGCTGCTGCGGAACAACGCCTGAACATATTGAAGCCATTGCCCGGGCGGCCACGGAATGCCGTCCCCGGCAAATACCGGAGCAGAAACCGTATCTGCGGCTCAGCGGACTGGAACCCCTGGTCGTTCGTCCCGATACCAACTTCGTCAACATCGGGGAGCGCACCAACGTGATGGGCTCGCGCAAGTTCAAGCGGCTCATCAAAAACGAGCAGTACGAAGAAGCGCTGTCGGTAGCGAATCAACAGGTCGAAAACGGGGCCCAGATCATCGACATCAATATGGATGAGGGGATGATCGAATCCGAAGAGGTGATGGTCAAGTTTATGCAACTTGTAGCCGCCGAACCGGATATCTCCCGCGTACCGGTCATGATCGACTCTTCCAAATGGTCGGTGCTAAAAGCGGGACTTAAAACGGCTCAGGGTAAATGCGTGGTCAATTCCATCAGCCTGAAAGAGGGTGAAGAGGAATTCAGGGAACAGGCGCGCGAGATTCTCAATTTTGGCGCCGCGGTCGTAGTCATGGGCTTCGATGAGCAGGGTCAGGCGGACAACTATGAGCGGCGTATCGAGATTGCCGAGCGGGCCTACACCATCCTCACCGAAGAGGTGGGCTTTGCCCCGCAGGATATCATCCTGGACCCCAATATCCTGACGGTTGCCACCGGCATCGAAGAGCATAATAACTATGCCGTGGATTTCATCAATGCGGCCCGGTGGATCAAGGAAAACCTCCCGCTTGCGAAGGTGAGCGGGGGACTCAGTAATATTTCGTTCTCCTTCCGCGGCAATAATAAAGTGCGCGAGGCCATGCACTCCGCCTTCCTGTATCATGCCATCCAGGCGGGACTCGATATGGCGATCGTCAATGCGGGACAACTTGAAGTGTACGAGGAAATTCCCGATAAACTGCGCGAACTCGTGGAGGATGTACTGCTGAACCGCCGCGACGATGCCACCCAGCGCCTGGTCGATTATGCCGAGGAGGTTAAAGACGATGATACCGAAACGGAAGAAGAGGTTCAGGCCTGGCGCGAAGAGCCCGTGGAAGAACGCATCAAACACGCGCTGGTGAAGGGTATTGTGGATCACATTGTGGATGACGTGGAAGAAGCGCGTCAAAAATACCCCCAGCCGATTGAAGTCATCGAAGGTCCCATGATGTCCGGCATGGATGTCGTCGGCGACCTGTTCGGGTCGGGCAAGATGTTTCTGCCCCAGGTGGTAAAAAGCGCCCGCGTCATGAAAAAGGGCGTGGCGCACCTGATCCCGTTTATCGAAAAGGAAAAGGAGAAGAATAAGAACAGCAAACCCAAGGCGAAAGTCCTGCTGGCGACCGTCAAGGGGGATGTCCACGACATCGGTAAAAATATCGTCGCAGTGGTGCTTCGCTGCAATAACTTCGATGTCATCGATCTGGGTGTAATGGTGCCGGCGGATAAAATTCTGGAGGAAGCCCGCCAGAACAAAGTCGACATTATCGGCCTCAGCGGACTCATTACTCCCTCGCTGGATGAGATGGTGCATGTAGCCAAAGAGCTGAAACGCGAACAGTTTAACCAGCCGCTGCTGATCGGGGGAGCTACGACTTCGCGCATGCACACGGCGGTCAAAATCGAGCCCAATTACGACCAGCCGGTGGTACACGTGCTGGATGCCTCGCGAAGCGTGTCCGTGACCGGGAACCTCGTTTCCGAGACGCTGCGCAATGAATTTGTCAAAAAGAAGGAAAACGAATACCTGAAACTGCGCAAGCGGCATCAAAGCCGGTCCAGTCGTAAAACCTATCTCTCGATAGGTGAGGCCCGGGAAAACGCCACCGAAATTGACTGGGAATCCACGGAGATCGTCCCACCGAACGAGCCGGGGAAACATGTCTTTGATAACTATCCTCTCGAAGAGATCCGCAACTATATCGACTGGGGACCGTTTTTCATTGCGTGGCAGATGAAGGGAAAATTCCCGGAGGTGCTGGAGGATGAAAAATACGGCGAGGAGGCACAAAAACTGTTTGACGACGCTAACAGGCTGCTGGATAAGATTATCGATCAGAAACTGCTGAAAGCCAGAGCGGTATTGGGGCTCTATCCCGCCAATGCTGTGGGCGACGACATTGAGCTCTACAGCGACGACCGACGCTCGGAGGTCCTCACGACCTTTCACACCTTGCGCCAGCAGGCCCAGAAGCGCCGGGGCCAGCCGAACAGGGCCCTTTCCGATTTTGTGGCTCCCAGGGAGACCGGTATAGCTGATTACATGGGCGGTTTTGCGGTGACGGCGGGCATCGGAGCCCCGGAGCTGGTCCGCCGATTTGAAGACAACCACGACGATTATAATGCGATCCTGACAAAGGCGCTGGCCGACCGCCTGGCGGAGGCGTTTACGGAGCTGCTCCACGAGAAAGTACGCAAGAAGATCTGGGGCTACGCGCCGGATGAAGATTACAGCAACAAGTCCCTCATCCGCGAGCAATACGAGGGCATTCGTCCCGCCGCGGGCTACCCGGCCCAGCCCGACCATACCGAAAAGCGCATCCTGTTCGACCTGCTGGATGCCGAGGAAGAAGCCGGTATTCACCTGACGGAACATTTTGCCATGCACCCGGCCGCCTCGGTAAGCGGACTCTATTTTGCGCATCCCGAATCGTCCTATTTCAACGTGGGTAACCTTGGAAAGGACCAGATCGAGGATTACGCCCGCCGCAAGGGGATGAGCGTGAAAGAGGTAGAGCGCTGGCTGGGTTCGAACTTGAATTATGAGCCGGAACCGGAGTAGGAATACTGAATAGGGCGCACCCCCCGTCCCTATCAGAAGCTGACCGGATACCCGGACGGATTCCGGTTAAGCCGCCTGCACGATCCATCCTTTAATTCGGTTACAATGGATAGTACGTTATGCTCCGGGATGGATGCACCATATGTAATTAAAAAGTCACTACCTGGTACCCATCGACAATGAAATTGCGCAGGCTCGGGTGCTGGTCGTATTCATCCAGAAGGTCGACATCGGACTCCTTGATCTCTTTAAACACCCCGAACGCCTTTGCACAAAACCGACATGCCCCGTGGATGTTATCTTGAACGGCGGTATAAAGGGGGTGAACATCATGTTCGTCATCTTCCAATTCGGGTATCCACTCTGTACCGGCACCGTCAAAAACAATTTTAACTTCATCGCCATGTTCCTGCAGCTCTTTTGCCAATTCAAGAGCATTGACCACACGGCCAAGCGACTCATGCGATTCCGTTCCGGCGAGTACTACGATTGCTACTTTTTCCATAATGACACTGTTTTAAGACTTTTGATTACAATTGTTACCGTTTGACGACAACTCCCAGGGGTTTCTTACGGAATTTGTCAACAAGGGGATCGAAGCTTTTGCATCTGTATCTCTATCTATAACAATACCAGGGGATCCTGCGCATTAAGCGGCTTGTATAGCTGGAAAGACATTAACGAAGAGATTGTATCGGAATATGGGATCCTGCACAATAAGCGGCCTGTATAGCCCATAAAATCGGGATCTCCGGCCTATATCAAGTGAAGGTGTTAATTCTTCCCAATCTGGAAAACCCGGTTCACATTAAATCCGAATCGAATATCCCCATTCCAGAAATCATCACTGTTTTGTGCTAAAATATGTTGTTCGGTATGCCAGTTCGAAGATTTAAGAAACAGCTGAAAAACATGTCCACCGGTCTCGATATTAACGCCTATCGCAAAGGCATCTTCTGTCCCGGCGGGGCGATCCCCGATCACCGGATAATATTCACCTATTACAGCCCACCGGCGGGATAATCGATATTCTGCCCCAACACCCACTGCATAAAAGTCCTGCAACCCATCCCGGGGCGTATTAAAGTGGGCATACATGGGGGTTAGCTGCAGCGTGAGGGCATCGTTTAGCTTCCGAGCTATCATGAGCGAGGAAAAATAATTGAGGCGATCCTCAAACGAAAAACCGTTCTGGTTCGTGTTGATTCCCAGATCTCCTTTGAGGGAAACACTGAGGGGCACGGAATTGGACGCTGTTTGCCGCAGCAGGGCATATTTGGTCCTGAAATCATACAGCCGGTGTATCAGCGTCCGTCCCACACCCACCGACCACCGGTCGGTAATGCCGTAGTCCGCCCCTAACCGGACCGTCGCTCCAAAATCCATTCCGAAGAAGTTTTGAAATATATCATCGTTCATTATTCCGAAATTGTGCATGATCGTAACATTCAGGTTGTTGGCCGGCAGGCTTTGCACGGTACTCATCCCTACAATATTCGGAGCCCAAAACATTTCGTCAATGGGTCCGCCGGGGCTCACCCGCTCCCTTTCCATTTGAGCAAAAGCTGTTGTCGTCAGCATACCAAGAATCATCGCGGTCAGTATTGCTTGTTTCATCATATTATTCAGTTTTTTCAGTTTCGGTTAGCGTAGCTTCGATCTCTACGTCCTGGTTTTCATCCACCCGGTAGAAAAGGATACCCGGCGGCTCAATATCATAATCCTCAATATTGATGATCCACGACGCCTGAAGCTCAAGTCCTTCAGATGTCTTCTGAAGCGTCCCGTCAATTTCAACTTCCCTGGTGACCCCGTGAATGGTAAACTCCCCCCGTACCGTAGCAGGTTGGGAGGAACTATCCTGGATATCAAAATCCGATACCAGTTTGCCAAAAAATTCAGTAAAGGGATATTGATCGGTTTCTAACGTTTCACGCATATCCTTGTCCCGTTTATTGATCCCCGTATCGAATGTCGTCAGGTCGACATAAAAATCAACGGTCGCATCGTCGAGATTTATTAACCCAACGAGATTGTTGGATACCCCCGTAAAACTATGCAGGGGGACGCTGGAATGAAATTCCGCATGACCGGTTTCAGTCATGTATTGCTGGGCCGTAAGGAGTCCAGGTAGAAAGCTAATCAATAGGAGCGGGAGAAAAAACCGTTTTACCATAATTAATCCTTATGTAATGAGCATTAGAAATTCGGCCAACCTTCAATACAACGGGCGCAGGCTTTACCCAAAGCATGATTTTAGCCAATGAATTAAAAGATCAATTGTTGTTTGCCCCTTCATTTATCCATTCCTTGATCAGACCTATCTGATCAGAAGTAAGCGGATCTTGTCCCTGGGGCATCCGGGCTCCGAATTCCGGATTACTTTCTATCTTATCCACCAGGGGACTTTCGTTCGCATTCCCGGGTTGGACCACATTTTCTCCATACTGATCGCCGGTGCTGTTTACCACATTACTGTAGCTGTCGAGGCGTACTCCGCTGGTCGTGGCACCTGCATGACAGCTGGCACAATTATCTTCAAAAATCTGCAGTACATTACTAAACGTCGGTTCAAGCGGTTCTTCCCCTCCATTATCGGGGCCTGTACTGCTGTCTCCGCAAGAGACCATGAGTATGCCCAGCGTACAAAGGGCAAGTAACCGGCGAATAACCTTAACGCTGAATAAGGAATAGTGAGTTGTGCCTGTATGAGTTTTCATCTATTGAGTCTTTTGTATTAGTTATAATTAATTGCCAAAGGCAGTAGCGTTGTTAAGGCTATGGTTCTTTATCAAAACCATGACCACCTGAACGTTTTATCTTGTTTATTAGCAGAAATCCAGCTCGTATGATCTTATTAATACGACCCTGCATAAACGCCCGGAAACCACCGCAATCAGCGGCTGCCACCCGAAACCTTCAGCTGCCAAAATGGGCTGCCAATTATCATACGGACAGAGAATCTCCATGCGTGCATTTGTATAACAGGTTTGACAAGCCCCTCACTGTGTTCAGTGTACAGTAGCCTAAATACCTGATTCCGGCCGGTTTTCTTCGGGACCCTGAATTCTGGATTTTCCCTGAGGAGTCCCTGTTACCATCCGCAGCGAGACTGCCCTATTCCGGGAAATCTGTAAACACGTAATCTGTTGCTGAGGCTTGCTCGTGGCAGTTTTTACAGCCATCCACGCGGCCTTCTGCATCAATAACTCCCTCGGCGTTATTTCTAAGCCAAAACCAGTCGTTATGCGCCGAACTATAGCCATCCACTTTAAACATGGTAGTTATGGCGGC
>NZ_JBEPWZ010000025.1:0-22029 GCF_041642155.1 Fodinibius sp. | reverse complement strand
GATTCAGTCCCTCGCTTTTTCCCGTGGCCCTGCCTACGGAGACGGACTTCTACCGCGGGGTGCTGTTTTCAGGCCTGCTGCTGGGATTTTTGGGGGTGCACGAGTTCGGCCACTATTTTGCGGCCCTATATCACAGGATCAAGGTTACGCTGCCCTACTTTATTCCCATCCCCCTGGGTATCGGAACCCTGGGAGCCGTTATCCGGATCAAGCAAAAGATTAACGACAGTTATAAAATGTTTGACGTCGGTATTTCAGGTCCGCTGGCCGGCTTTGTCATTGCCCTTACGGTGTTGCTCTATGGCTTTTCAACGCTGCCCGATGCTTCCTATATCCAGCAGTTCGAGGGACACGAAGAGGTCAAGGCATATGTGGCCGAGCACGGTACCTATCCCGAAGATCCGCCAGCCGAGACTGAGGGACAAACCCTGATATTGGGCAACACCCTGCTGTATGGTTTCCTGGCGTCCTTTTTTGAGAATGTGCCGCCCATGTGGGAGATGTACCATTACCCGTTCCTGTTTGCGGGGTGGCTGGGACTCTTTTTTACGGCTCTGAACCTGATGCCGCTGGGACAACTTGACGGGGGACACATTTTGTATTCTCTGATCGGTTTTAAAAGACACCGGACGGTCGCCCGGCTCTTTTTCGGCCTGCTGGTGACGCTTGCCGGAATCGAGGTCATTCCCTTCATCCATCTCTCGCTGGTTGAATACGGCTTGGGTCAGCATATACTCAGCTGGCTGATCTGGGGGGCGGTCCTGTTTCTCCTGCTTCGCAAAGCCTTCCACAGCGACCACCGGTGGATGGCCCCGACGATGGCCGTCTCTATGGCGCTGGCCGCGGGATACCTTTATTTGCATGTGGGCGGCATCACCGATTCGGGGTCGTTGATCTGGGTCTTCTGGTCCTTTTTTACCGCGTATCTGGTGGGTATTGAGCATCCCCCGGCCCTTTATGAGCGTCCCCTCGACCCCGCGCGCAGCTTGCTGGGATGGCTCGGGATGGGTATCTTTGTGGTTTGTATCAGCCCGAATCCACTTTATTTAATTTGATATAGATATAGCTATCTTTTCCTTATCTTTGGGACTATGATAAGGGCCGATTTACAGGCAGAGGCTGTGGGGCCACCGCGTCATCCTCATGTAATCCGGGGCCTGTTACAGGAATGGATTTCATAGCGAATGAAGCTGACGAGTATACCAGGTGCTGTAACCTGTAACAGGGTGAACGCAACATCGCGGGCTTTTGGCAAAGGCCTCTGGCAAGAACTTCAACTTTTAATATTAACATTAATATTATTTTTTCATGCGCTTTTTCTCATTGCTGTTACTTTCTGTTTTATTTGTTTCCTGTTCCAGCTCAACGCCGGAAGATCTATCCGGGGAGATAGACCGGTTGATTGCCGAAGAAGAATATTCCCGCGCCATAGAACTGCTTGAGAATGCAGATGAGCGGGAACATGAGGCGGACATCCCTGAATTGAAGGAGAAAACATATTTGAACTATGGGCTGTACCTGGAGTATCGCGGTCCCGAAGAAAGCAGCATGCGCGACCGGATGACGTCGGCCCTGGAGCAGTTTATCAAGGTACTGGAGATTAATCCGGAGAACGAAAAGGCGAGGACGGAGATTCAGCAAATCATGGGCATTTACGAGACAATGCCCGACCGTTCGCCCGGCGATGAGATTGTAGAGGACCTGCAGGCCCTGGGCGTAGAGTATTAGCCCGGCTGACAACTTTTTGTATACATAAAAGTTTTTTTACCATGGCTACCAATACCCCGACCATCAAAAATCGAAAAGCCCGGCACGAATATCATATCGAGGATACCTACGAAGCGGGCATCGTTTTGAAAGGAACAGAAGTGAAGTCGCTGCGAAATGGCAACGCCAGCCTGGGGGAATCCTTTGCGTACCTTCAGGATGGCGAAGTGTGGCTGCGGGATATGTATATCAAGCCCTACAAGGAGGGCTCGTATGCCAACCACGATGAACGCCGCCCGCGCAAGCTGTTGCTCAACAAACGCGAGATCGGTGAGCTGGATAAAGCGATTTCTCAGAAAGGATATACCCTTATCCCCCTGAAGCTGTATTTTAAGAAAGGGTATGCCAAAATATTGCTGGGCATTGCCAAGGGAAAGCAGCAGCACGACAAGCGGGAGGATATCAAGGAGCGTGACATGAAACGCGATATCAACCGCAAGTATAAGGGAACCTATAAAGTGAATCTCTGACGGGGTACCCATGTTTGGTTTAAAAAAGTGGCGCCGGAAACGGCTGATGAAGCGGCCTTTCCCGGAACAGTGGGACGCTTTTCTGTACCGGAATGTTCCTTATGTCAATCTTCTCCCCGAATCCCTGCAGGCGAAGCTGAAAGGCCTGATACGCATATTTGTGCATGAGAAAACGTTTGAGGGGTGCGCCGGACTGGAAATAAATGATGAGATGCGTGTGACGATCGCGGCCCAGGCCTCTATCCTGATGTTGGGCATCGATGATCTCTCCTCTTTTTATGATGACCTTCGATCCGTGCTGGTCTATCCCCGGCCGTATGTGGTCGAAATAAAAAATCGCCATAACAGTTTTTTTGTTCAGGAAGGGTTTCAGCAGCGCCGGGGAGAGGCCTGGTCGCGGGGGCATGTAGTCCTGGCCTGGAACGAGGTGCAAAAGGGCGCATCCGATATTCACGACGGACAGAATTTGGTCTTCCATGAATTTGCTCACCAGCTGGATTACGAATATGGGGCTACCGACCAGATAGAGAGCAGTAATGAGGAATCGCACTACCTTTCCTGGGCCCGGGTCGTGGGCGCCGAATACCAAAAGTTTCTCCGGGCCATTAAGCGGGATCAACAGACGCTTATCGATGCCTACGGGGCTACGAACCCGGCTGAATTCTTTGCCGTCATTACAGAGTGCTTCTTTGAAAAACCGCGTGAACTCAAAAACAGGCATCCCGAGTTATACCGGCAGCTCCAGGACTTTTACCAGCAAGATCCGGCTACCTATATCACTTCGTAGGAGGAGCGGCTACTGAGCTTCCTGCGTTCTTATAATTAATTATCACAACAACGGCTGAAATGGAAATTCCTTCTGCCGCTGCTAATACTGACGCAAGGCCTGCAGTCAGTAGTTGAGTTATAACCATTTGAAAAACAAGAACGTTTTGCTCCGGGTTACAGCCTTTACGGACTCGCAGCCCGGAGATTTAGCTAAGCCCGCTCTTAGTGAAGAGGTGCATTCGCCCGTAATTCGGGACTGTTTTTCAGGGTTTGGTAGATTACGCAATACCGTTCCGTGAGCTCGATTAACTTCTCAACTTTTTTCTGTTCCGCATCGGTATCCAGATCAAATGTGAGGGTAATGGATTTGAATCCCACCGGTGCCTCTCGTGAAACCCCCAGGGTCCCCCGGAAGTCAAGCAGCCCCTCAGCTTTGACGGTGCCTTCATGAACCGTGATCTGCATAGCTGTAGCTACCGATTTAAGCGTAACGCCGGCACAGGCCACCAGCGCTTCCAGCAGCATGTCGCCCGAACAAGCCTGTGAGCCATCCCCGCCTGTTGCCGGGTGGAGACCCGCCTCGGCAACACCGGTATCCGTGGCCACCTCACAGGAAATGTTTTTTCCCAGTTTGCCTTTGGCGTGGAGTACGATCTCTGCCTCCCGGGGATTCGCCTTGTATTCTTCCTTTAACGGCTTTTGAAGCGCACGCAGTTCTTTGGAGTTCATAATAGTATATAGCTAATGTCTTAATTGGTTTTATTGAAAAGTCGGTGACTAATTTAAAGAAGCCTTTGCAAAACTGTTCTTTTGGCCAATGTCGGCGTTATCGGTCGGTTGAAATTCTCACATATTGGCTATATGCTGCGATTTCAACCGACCTTTGGCCTTGACCTTTCCCGATGCTTCGGGACTGGTTTTTCAAAGGCTTCTTAAAAAAATCAAATTGACCTGTATCTCGCAACTGCGACAGTAAAGAGTTGCTAATTAGCAAGTAACACGGATCGCAGCATGCTGCAGCCGCGTTTGAAAACAAAAGGCCGCCCTCATCGGACGGCCTTTTCATGTAAACCGGAGATAGCCTGTAAGCCGAATTCTGTATCCCGCTATGCGGGATGGCAATCATTTATCTGGTCCCTGAATTGCTTCAGGGCTCGAGCACTCTACCCGGCAGTATAGCGACAAGCGGCGCACTGCCTGTATGAGCTTGCACCCTGTGAGGTTTACCCTGCCTCCGCGTGTCACCACCGGAGCGGTGAGCTCTTACCTCACCTTTTCACCCTTACCTCCCTGCGCAGAGCGCCGGGGGCGGTTTATTTTCTGTGGCACTTTCTTACTCCCGAAAGCATTCGGGAGTTCTTCCCGTTAGGAAGCACAGTGCTTGCAGGTGTTCGGACTTTCCTCCCGCCGTGTGTTTGCACAGGCGGGCGATTGCCCGGCTATCTCCTATAAAATACAAAATTTTTGCCGAAAAAAATACCGTCCCGGTTACTTGGAGTGAAACAGGACAACGGAGTTGAAAAGCCTCGCACTGTTATTTCTGCCGGTTACAGCGAAAGCTGTTCTTTAGCCGTTTTGAAAAAGGAAGGATGCACTACGATACGTCCGCTGTTTTCATCAATGATGATTTTGTTCTTATGACGAACTTCAACCTGGGTCTGTGGCGGAAGGGCCATGCCCAGTGCGGCGCCCTTTTCCATCGGTACTACCGCCAGGCCGTTTGCAAGTCCGTCGCGCAATCGTTTGTAGCTTTTTAAATAGCGCGGGTTGATATTTTCCTCAACTTCCTCACGTTTATTCAGAAGCATCTCTTCCTCTTCTTCGGTTTCCTTGACTACCTTGTCGAGGTTTTCCTTTTTTTCTTCATACAGCTCCTGGGTTTCATCCAGCCGTTCCTGTGCTTCTTCGATCTCGGGATCAACTTCATTAAGCCGTTTCTCGATCTCCTCCTTGCGCGATTCGGCATTTTCGATAACCTGTTTCTGGGATTCTATCTCCTTGGTCAGAGCATCATACTCCCGGTTATTGCGAACCGACATCTGCTGCTCTTCGTACTTATCCATCTTATTTTGGGCATCTGTGATCTCAAGCTCAAGGTTGTCCCGCTCTACCTGGAGGTTCTGCTTCTCTTCCTCGAGCCGGTTGATCTGGGCCTCGTAGCGGTTGATGTCGGTTTCAATGTCGAGAATTTCTTCCGGCAGATCACCCCGTAGCTGTTTTAGCTCATCAATTCTGCTGTCTATATATTGGAGATTAGCTAACTGTTGAAGTACTTCTTCCATAGATTACGTTTATCGTGATTTATTCCTGCGGATTTTGGTTATGACCAGGTATGAAAACCTGCATTGGATTGGTGGTTACTTGTGTTTCAAGAACTTCAAGGTGTTCAAATGCTTCGCTCAGTTCTTGCTGAAGTGCAGCCACCATTGGCACTTCACTTTCATAATGGCCTACATCGACCAGTAAAAAGTTTTCGGTATCGGTAAAATAATCGTGGTATTTAATGTCGGCGGTTACAAATGCCTGAGCCCCCTCGGCAATCGCCTGCTGCGCCAGTGAAACCCCCGCACCCCCACAAACGGCTACCTTCTTTATGCGTTCTGCAGCGCCGGAAAACCGGATGGCCGGTACATTCAGTACATTGGAAACCACGTCAAGGAATTCCGGCTGGGTCAGTCCCTTGTCACGATAAAACCCGACGACCCCCATGCCAACATTGTTCGACGGACTCGCAACCTCCATGACCTGGAAGCTGCCCCGGTGCAGCAGCCCGTTTTTCTTTAGTTCTTTTTTAAGGTCTCCCACGTTGTGCTGGTCCATAATCGCCTCGTAGGTATGCTGGTCCTGCTTGCGGCCTTCCACCTTATAGTAGTGAGCCTCTTCGGCCGAATAATAGTTTAACAGCTTCAGGACCGATTCACTGTCGGAATGACTGGTCGTGAGTACAATCTTGCGGCTCACATGGTAGCTGTTATCCAGAAATTTCAGGTTCTTGAGTCCCAGATTCTTGGCCAGCACAAAAGACACCCCGTCAAGAGCCGCGTCCAGGTTGGTGTGCGCGGCGACAAGCGCGATATCGTTTTTGATCAGATCAAAAATGATTTTGCCCTGCTCGTTGGTGGGATTAATCCGGTCGATGCTGTTGAAAATAAGGGGATGGTGTGCAACGATAAGGTCGCAGTTTCGGTCTATAGCTTCTTCAACGACCTCAAGGGTGATGTCAAGGCAGGTTAAAATGCGGGAGGCTGGCTGGTTGGGGTTGCCGACTAACAATCCAACATTATCGTAGTCGAGTTTAGTACTGGGCGGTGCCCACTGGTCGAGAAAGGTGGAAATATGCTGGACCTGGGTATTCATGCGGGCTATCGGCCTCCGTACTTTGATGGTTCGGTTTCGCAGCACCTGAGCCGATGCATAAATAATTCAGAATCGAAATAAAAGATACTCAGTGTAGAGTGCAATGTTTTGTTATTCGATCTTTTAATTCAGACTCGCAAAATACCATTTTAATACCTTTGATAAAAGCTTATTTTTAATATCATTCGGTTCTTCCATGGTTATATGCTATTGTAAGAGCAGAAATGGGAAAATAATAATTTCATAAAATGTAATCAGCCTTTATGTCTGAAATGATTTGCGAGAATATTAAAAAAGTGACCGACCGTATAGCGCAGGCATGCAGCCGTGCCGGACGCAGTCCCGAAGAGGTTCAGCTGGTTGCCGTTAGTAAGCTGAAACCGCTGCAGGATATTAAAACCGCTTTTGAGTGCGGACAGCTTCACTTCGGGGAAAATCGTGCGCGGGAGCTTCAGGATAAAATGGAGGCCTATGATGAGGATCGCGTGCGCTGGCATATGGTGGGCAACCTGCAGACCAACAAAATAAAGTACATGGCAGAGCGGGTGAACTGGATCCACTCGATAGAGAAGAAAAAGTATCTCCGGGAAATTGAGAAAAGGGCGTCGCGCATAGACCGGGTTATCAATACGCTTGTCCAGATTAATATCAGCGGAGAAGATCAAAAGAGCGGGTGCAACGCCGGGGATGTAAAAGAGATCCTGGAATATGCACAGGGACTCCAGCATGTCAGGGTTCGCGGTCTGATGGGAATGGCAACTTTTGTTGACCCGGATCAGGCCGAACAAGTGCGGCCGCAATTTCAGATGCTGCGCAGGATACGCGATGAGCATCGCTCGTACGAGTCCGGGAACGTCCGGCTCGAACATCTTTCCATGGGTATGACAAACGATATGGAGATTGCCATCGAAGAGGGGTCGACCATGGTGCGGGTGGGCCGTGCTATTTTTGGCGAACGTAACTATAAGTAACAAGTTACGTATAAAAGCGTGTTTCAATGTATATGATATTTAGTACATTACAAGGGTACCCTTAAAAGAGGTTTGGTTATGACTGTGTGGATTTTTTTAATTATTATCGTATCCGTCGTAGGCGGACTGATTATCGAGTATCAAAAAAACAAGATGGCCATGATGGGTAAAAGTCGCCGGAATGAGGAGGAAGTGGACGATCTTCGCAAACTGGTGAATTCGCTGAAGGGACGGATCGAAAACCTGGAAGCCATTGCGGCCGGAAATCCCGATGAGTTTTCAACCGGGGCGGGGCGCGGCATGGAGGAGATTGAGATAGAGGAGGAGTTATCGATGAAACAGGAAAACAAACAGCAGGTTGCTGATCTTGCAGACAAGCGGAGAGAAAAATAATGGAAGATATCATAATTGTATCCATCGTATTCGGCTTTTCAGCTTTTGTATGCACGGGCATATACAAGCTGATCATGGCTAAAATGAATCGAACGCACGGCATTGACAGCGAAACATTCGAACGACTGGCAGAGGCCTTCATCCGGCATAAAAAAGAGATGAACCGCCGGGTGCGAAATATTGAGACTATCATTGCCAATATGGAAGAGGTTTCCAATCCTGGAATTGAGAAGCCGGGAAACCATAGCGGTGGTACACTGAAAAATGATCTTAAAAATAAAAAGAGGGTTCAATAATGGGATTTGAAGAAATGGTTGTTGCACTGGTTGGAGCGATTGGTGGTATTGCGCTGGTTGGATTTATTTTCGCCAAAATTGTCGGGCTTACCAAAGCATGGATAAACCGCAACAATACGGCTATTACGGAAGAGGATTTTGACCGGCTTGCCCGGGCGTTTATGGAACACCGGAAACGGAGTGAGCGTCGCATTCAACACCTGGAGGCGATTATTGCCGGTGAGGATGAAATAAAGGCTCCTCAGACCTTGTCGGAATCGAGTGAAAAACCAGAGGTCTCCAGCGAGACGATAGAAATTGATGAAGAGCAGCAGGAATCGTCGGGAGGCGATGACGGTAATTTGCGGAACATGTTACACGAGCGGTAAGTTAACAAGAGTTATAATTCTTACGGAATTTAGGGCATTTTGCTATGAAATTAACGGCACTTGAGATCAAGCAACAGAATTTTGAGAAATCGCTGCGAGGTTATGACAAGGCAGAAGTGGAGGCATTTCTGAACCTCATGTCGAACGAGTGGGAGCACATGGTTTCCAAAAACCGCGAGCTTCAGAAGAAGGTTGATGATCTGGAGGAAAAGATCAAGCACTACGAACGGGTGGAAGAAGCCCTCCACGAAACCCTGCAAACCGCTAAGGAATCGGCCGAGCAGAAGCTGACCGCCGCGCGCCGCGAGGCACAGACCAAGATCGAAAAGGCCGAAATGGAGGCGGAAACGATTATTCGCGATGCTTCCCAGCAGCGGCAACAGGTGCGGCAGAGCATCATCAGGCTGCTGGACCGGCGAAAGGAAATTATCGCCGGCATCCGGTCCTACCTGGAAATGGCCCGGGAGTCGCTGGAACAGTTCTCAAAAGATGATGCTTCCCTATTCAATCTTCCCGATGAAGAGAGAGAGATTTCCAAAAGCCTGGAGGAACGGGTTGAACAGCGGCAGGAAAAGACGAAAGACACAGAAGAGCGGGGAGAAGAAGCGCAACCGCTCCCCCCGGGCACCGAAGATGTGGACGATATTATTGATGAACTGGACTGATATTGAGAAATAATGCAGCGAGAAACGGTCGAGGAATTTCGGAAAAAACGCGATGATGCCCTCGGGTATATCCGGGAACAAACGGACGCCCGTCCGGATTACCTGATTGTTTTGGGGACGGGATTGGGACATCTGGGTAACAAAATCGAAATTCAGGATACGGTTTCCTATGCCAACATTCCTCATTTTCCCGTTTCCACGGTAGAAAGTCACGCAGGCAGGCTTATATTCGGAATGCTCAGCGGCAAGAAGGTCGTAGCCATGCAGGGACGTTTTCACTACTATGAGGGTTATACCATGCAGCAGATTGCTTTCCCGGTGCGGGTGCTGAACGCACTCGGTACGGGTACGATGATCGTCAGTAACGCCTGCGGTGGGATGCATCCCAACTATAAGAGCGGCGATATCATGCTGATCAGCGATCATATCAATATGCTGGGCGACAACCCGCTTATCGGTCCAAATGATGAAGAACTGGGCCCCCGTTTTCCCGATATGAGCGAGCCCTATACGCAGCGGCTCCAGGAACTGGCCGAACAGGTCGCCCTGGATAGTGCCATTAAAATGCACAAGGGGGTGTACCTGGCGCTTAGCGGACCTACCATGGAAACCAGGGCCGAGTATCGCTTTCTGCGCATGATCGGTGCCGATGTGGTGGGTATGAGCACGGTGCCGGAAGTCATAGCCGCCGTTCACATGGGGATGGACGTGCTCGGTATTTCCGCTATTACGGATGAGTGTCTGCCCGACGCGCTGGAGCCGATTGATATCGAAAAGGTCCTGAAAGCGGCCGAAATAGCGGAGCCCAGGATGACGCAGGTTATCACGGGCGTGCTGGAAAGACTGTAGATGTCAAACTCCTATCTATTATAACTTACCGCACGGTTCCAGTGCAGCGCAATGAAAAGAATAATGGCGCCGACTTCGAGGGATCGTCCTGCTAATATCGCTGAGGAAGGCACGATATCCAGGTACGACGCGGTATTGACCAGTATGCCTGTATTCAGTAACCCTACCATTATCATGGCTTTCAGAGGATTTCCCCGCGATCCGCTTTCCAGGTAGCGCGGTAATATCCAGTAGGCGGTCCCCATCGTCAACTGGATAATCCAGCCAAAAATGCTTACTTCGATATGGATGGGGAGCAGCGCCCACGCGGGGGACAAGCCCGGATAGGCTTTGCTGAGGAGGATGAGTGCACCTAGGAAGAATCCCGCAAACAGGTAGATCAAGGAAGCTTTTATCATCCAGCGGCTGGGGGTCGGCATGGCTTGGCAGTTGGTTATGTAGTTACGGGTTGTCAGAGGCCTCTATCAGTCATTTGTAATATGGCTGTAGTTCTTATAAGCCAGCGATTTTTTAGATAGCATGTTGCCTGATTATTTTTGTGCTTTTCGTTTTTGACGCTTCTTTTTGCGTTGCCTCCGCTGTTGCTCTTTCGACTGGATACGCGGCCATATTTCAATGATGTAGGTCAGGGCAGCTCCGGCCTGCGTTATGGCCGAGAGAACGATCAGGACATTCCAGACCGGGTGCTGGGACAGGTAGTTCACGGGTTCGGCCAAGGTTCGCAGCAGCAATCCCGCGTTCAGCATAAGGAATGTCAGCCAGCCCCATTTCTGGGCCCGAAACCCCTCTTCCCGGGTTCGACCGGGAAACATCCACATGGAAACCCCAAAGATGATCTGGGTGATCCAGCCAACCATCAGCAGATGCCAGAAGAGAGGGACCAAGCCAGGAAACTGCAGCCATTTAACTTCGGAGGCCAGTGCCAACATTAATGCTGCCAAGAAATAAATAAGTCCCGTTTTTATGAACAGGCGGGCTAATCGTGGCATGTCGGATCAAAGTCTTGGGGTTCGTTGCGGTCGCATTTTTTACAATTCAGCTTTTTGCCAATCCGGCTCTTGCGTCCCTCTGCCGTGGTTGTCCAGGGACGCAAGCTCCACGGAGGATTGTGACGCACGTGCTGGTTATGGCCGCATTTCAACTCGGCAACCCACGCGTTTTCCTCATCTTTATGATAGCCGATAATCGGCTGCTTCATATCACAATTCCCCTCCTTTCAATCGAGCCGATGAGATCGGTTCCCTGTAACTGGAGTGACAATCCACGCATCCCTGCTGAACAATTCGGTAGTGATGCAAAATTTCCTGCATCTCTTGCTGTAACGCAGCCAATCGCATCGAATCTGCGTGATGATGTACAATCATGTCATATTTCACAAACTGTTTCATTTCCGTTCCCAGGGTCGATTTTACTAACTTTTTATCCTTTGCAGTCATAGCTGGATGATCAGATATATTACCCGCACTTTCTTCAATAAGTTCAAAATTTTCGGTATAGATACCGTTATCCACCTGGTACATATCCGTCAATAATTGCTGCATCATGGGGACCAATGACATGGTTTCCGGCTGTGGTGACTCTTCCCGGGGAGACAAAATCCACCCTGCTACGACAGAAGAGAAACCGGCAAGAAAGGTTATTATCAATAGGAGATTCTTCATGTGATGGTATCTATTGTTGAATTAACTTTTCAATGTCCAGCTTCTGTATGGCGCTTATCGCCGATTCCATGGCGCCTTCGGCACATAAGCCGCTCATCGAGGCGTCTTTAAAACCTTCTTGGGCGGCCTCAATGCACGCCTGGCGAACCTTTCGGGCAAGACGTATGTCAGCCGCCGGTATTGTTTCTGTATTATTCATGATTATTTTGGTTTTTTGATCGGTTATATTTTCCCTCCATCTCCATCCGTACGGAAAAAGAGGATGCAATTTTGCCCGCCATCTCCTTGGCGTATTCTGCTTTTTCTCCCCTGAAATGCTGGTCCGTGGTGGCTTCGAATAAGCCATACCAGCGACTGAAATCTTCTTTTTTGACCGGCAGGGGCAGGTGCTGGCGAAAAGGGCGTCCCTTATAGCGCCGGGTCTGAAACAGCAAGTTCGACCAAAAGTCCACCATTTTAGGCAGGTGCTCCTCCCAATCCACCTGGGCGAAATCATTGAAAATATAGCCCAGCCGTTCATCCTGTTCAACGTTACGGTAAAAGCTGTGGACTAATTTTTTTATGTCTTCCTCGTTTTGGATGTCGCGCATGATCGTTACTGTTGTATGTTATTTTGAGAT
The DNA here is from genome assembly GCF_041642155.1 of Fodinibius sp. Taxonomy (NCBI): domain Bacteria; kingdom Pseudomonadati; phylum Balneolota; class Balneolia; order Balneolales; family Balneolaceae; genus Fodinibius; species Fodinibius sp. Next base: position 9,844 of record NZ_JBEPWZ010000025.1, on the reverse strand, counting down.
TGTATCATCATAAACCAGTAGGCTCCGAGTGCAAGGGCCGGCAGCAGTGCCGCTGCGGCCACTAAATAGAAAATCCAGGGGCCGGTCCACATGGCCGGCCAAAGGGACGTAGGCAGCAACAGGCTTCCGAGTACGATAACAATAGATAGCACAATTCCGTTGAAAAACCAGTCGGGGATATTCGCGGACTCATGCCACCAGGCCATGATCGCCAGGGTAAAGGCGCCAAGCAGTAACACATGCAGGTAAAAAATCCGGAGCCCGTGATCCGAAAACAGAAATGAGGAGGGAATTACCGAGGCCGTTAGCTGCATCAGCGCTTTAAGTCCCACCAGGGCGAGGGGCCAGATCCAGATCGAATTGTTCCACCTGCCGGAGGAGCCGATGGCATAGAACGCCTGCAGCAGTCCGATGGCAGCAACAGCACCGCCCAGCCGGGCTGTCAGCAATAGCGACGGCGACAGCAGTGTTTCCGAAATACCGTACGGGAACGTCAGCGGAGCGCCGATAGCGATGCATCCCAGCGAAAAGTTTTGCGAAACCGGCCAGTTGTCCGGCTCTACCGGTAGTTTCAGCACAAAAAGGGACAGCAGCACCAGGACCACCCACCCTTCGGTGAAAGTGGCCAGGAAGAAGTGAGTCAATCCTTTCATCAAAAGATGGTTTGCCGGGTCCACCGCCTGGACGACGGCCACGCCCCACGCCCCGAGGGAACTTATCAGAAGCATCGTCAGGGCCCCGTCGAACCAGGACTGGCTGGTCTTATTCCGCAGTGCCGGACGCGCTTGCCAATAGCCCCAGGTGAAAACGTACCAGCAGATCATGACGAAGCCGGACAATATGACCGACAGGGGGAGCGAGGTTGAGACGAAAGCTACGGGGCGGTACCCGTATATCAAAAAGAACGGGAAGGAAGCCAGGCCGAACAGCAGGGTGCCCCCAACGGCACTTTTCATCCAGCGTGCCCCTCGCTGGCTGCTTTCCCTCCACTGGAGTATGCTATTCCGCATAATCAGGAACGGCAATGGTACCGCCCACCCGAAGAACATGAGGTGCGAGTGGGCGTGACGAATGTTGCCCACGGAGAGGCCCCAATCGGGAAGCCATCCAATCATACCCAGCCGGTATAAAAAGCCGGTCAGCGCCGCTAACACAAAGGATGCCAGGGCGAGCTGCCACAACCCTCCTTTCCTTTTTGAGTTGTAAGAATCCGTTTGCATAGGGATACGCTTCAGTCCGCCGCAGATCTCATTGTCCCGGAAATGACGGGCGCCCGGCCCCTCCGATAAATCCGTGACAGCTGCATGTTATATATTAAGAGTTTTATGTCTTAATGTAACAATAATTTATTCCTCGATAAAAATTTCAGCAGTTGTTATATAAGCAAGTTGTGCAGTTGATTCCCGGCGTTATCGGTCGGTTTACATTCTCACATATGGACTTATATGCTGCGATTCCAACCTCCCTCTGGCCTTGACCTTTCCCGATGCTTCGGGACTGGTTTTTTAAAGGCTTCAAAAGTTACCCCGCGTTGTCAGGAGGAGACCGCCATGCATTTCTCCGTTAACTGATCAAACAAATCATCAATCCGGTGTCGCTGCGCTTCAGCCGTATCGGGTATGGAAGCCAGGTGTTCGTCCCGGTACGGTTCGGTTTCTGCTATTTCAAGACAATAGTTTATCCCGTTATCCAGGTTTTTTCTGAATTTTTTGAGCTTCCTGAATTCCGACTCAGAACCTTTCGCCTGTCCAACAAGATCTTCGAAATAGTCGACATAGAGTACCATTTCTTTGGCAAACATATGGGGACGTTCAGCGGGTACCAGCGATTCGCTGCGTCCGTATACATGATCGATCATTTCCCGGAGGGTATATTCACCGTCAAAATAGGCGATATTGGGACCCGGACAGATTGCCTGCGGGGCGCGATGTTCCGCCAGAATCCCCAGGGCGATGAGCGCACCGTTCCCCAGGTGGTCACAGAGGCATGCCTTGCCGAGCACTTTTTCACGCTCTTGCTCTTTTTTTTCCTCCTCCAGGTCACTTTGGGCAATCTGATCCAGCTTTAGCAGCTGATACTGGTTGGAAGCCGTGCAGATGGGCTGCTCAGTAAACTCGGTGTTGGCTTCCAGGAACCCTTTGGGACAGGGAGAGCCGGGCTTGTCTTTTTCAATGCGTTTTTTATGCCACTGCTCGGAGCCGGTATCCCGGATATTATTAAAAGGCACTCCCAGCGGAGAAACGCCACTCAGGTAGAGATCCTGCTCTTTGGCATTCTCCAGGAGGTTTCTGGTCGGACGGTCCACCGTCGTAGCCTCGGGGACCAGCAGGAAGGGGCTGCCCCAGCCGGTCGCATCCATATCGAAATCCTGCAGGAGCCGCTGTGCTTCCCCGCTTACCCCGATACCGCCCTGTACGGTGAGACGGGGTTCCGTGATTTCCCAGGAGGAGGGAAAGCCATGGTGTTCATCTTTGTAATAGCTTTCAATCAGCGGTCGTACGGCAGAACTAAGCTGGTCTCTTTTCTCCCGGAACTCTTTTAGCAAGCTCGGCAGGAGGTACCCGTCAGAGGCAAAAGCGTGTCCCCCGCAGTTCAGTCCCGATTCTATGCGATATTCAAAGACCTCGAGTCCCTTTTTGGCCAGGTACTTGCCCTGGATGAGCGCTGAACGGAAGTCGCTGACTTTGAGGATGATCTTTTTTTTGATTTCTCCCCTGCTGTCCCGGTAAAAATCCCTGAACTCGCTAATATAGTTATAGAGGCGCGGGTTAAATCCCGCGGAGAGCACCAGGCTCGAGGAAAGGTCGCTTTGGGCATATCCCCGCAGGGCAGCGCTGGCATCGCTGAACTCCTGGCTCATCGGCGCGCCGCCTTTGGTGTAATTTATCTTGTCCACCTTGGCCATGATATTTACATCGATGGAACCGGGCCGCATCAGCCGTGATAATTCACAGGAAAGCCGGTCCCGTAAAGACCCTTCTTCCGTCTGCATGAGCTGTTCGTATTTTTGTTTCAGGGGGTGTCCCCCGGGCAGCAGTTCGAAATACTTTGCCTTGTCATTTGATTCGAAGAACGGCTGGTTTTTAACGGAGTCAAACGTTTCCCGGACAATCTCCTTTACGGTATTCAGGTAAGCTGTTATGCGCCGGGCCCGTCCATCTTCGGCCGTGCGGCCAATGTTACTATAGGGCAGATCGAACTTCCGGCAGTAATGTTTTCGGATGCGCTCGACCAGCAGGTCGTCCACCACTGAAATTACCGAGTCGATGCCGTAGGGACCGACCCGGATAGGGGAGTCAATGGAATGTCCGGTTCCCATTACGGGAATGGAAAAGTTGTGAGGGGAATGTACCATGGGAATTATGCAAATTTACAAGCTTAACTTGGACCTATCGCCGGGAAACTGATCGCGGGCAAGGCACACCTCAACAAAGGGAATGAGACGTTTTCCCTGCGCTGAACAGATGTTTTGAGGTTCAATGCGGCGTATGGACCAATTTAGCAGTTATTAACAGGTGCAATGTTCGTTTATATTTTAAAATACCGCTACCGAATTGTTTACGGCAGGTTTAGCGTTATCCCAAATTCTTGCATATGGGAAATGCGGTGACAGGCAGCGGGAAAGAGCTGTGTTCTTTCCCCGCAGGGCTGTCAATGTAATGTGCGTTCCAGCTCCAACGCTTTGGGGAACAGGATGTTATTTTCGAGGTGGACGTGTTTATGCAGATCCTTTTCAAAGCCTTCCAGATTTTCGAAGAGCACCCGATAGGTCGCGCAGGCGTCTTCGGGTGGCGTAAAGCCATTGCTCAGCCGGCGTATTCTGGCCATCGACGCTCCGGCCTCATCGTGCTCTTCTTCCATCATGGAGATGGGATCGGCAGCCATGCCAAAGTTGGCAACATCGGGTTTTGTGCCCGTTTTTTCCGCCTCGACCAGCTTTTTGATGTAGGGGAAGAGAATTTCCTCTTCTTTATCCAGATGATCGATAATCTCGGCATGCAGCCGGGTGAATTCGGCATAAATTTCTATGAGTTCTTTGTGGCGGTCCCCGTGAACCCTTGCCACTTTTCTGGCGTAAACGGCGATTTCCGGCAGTTTGTCGCGTGTAAACCGGTGATGGTTATTGATAATGTAGTCCGCCAGGAAATCAATCGACCAGTCATTATAATTGTTATGCTCTTTTTCACCGTTGGCCAGATCCTGCAACGCTTTTTTTACTATTTCTGTATCCATGCCTTTACCGGCTGCAGCCTCTGCAATTGTTTTATTCCCGCCGCAGCAGAAATCAAGTCCAAACGTTCGAAAAATCTGGGCGGCCCGGTAATCATCAGCGACAATTTGTCCCACTGTTCGTTCTTTTAATGCTTCCATAACATGAGTGTATTGCGGTTAAGTGTTTATAAGAGGGCTTTGCAAAACCGTTCTTTTGGCCAATCTCTGCATTTTCGCTCAGGCTTTGATGTTTCCCGAATGCTTCGGGACTGGTTTTGCAAAGCCCTCTATAATGTTCAATTTCATATTTAAGAGTATTATATCTTAATATACAATAAATTTTACTAAGGATATAATTTTTTTGGGTGGTGACCGTACAAAAACCACCCGTTTCAAAAAAGTCAGAAGCTATGCCTCGGAGCTGAGGCGTGCCTGGGCTGCGGCCAGCCGGGCAACCGGCACCCGGTAGGGGGAACAGGAGACGTAATTCAGTCCCAGGGTGTAACAAAAGCGTACGCTGGACGGGTCGCCCCCGTGTTCGCCGCAGATTCCTATTTTCAGGTCTTCCTTTACGCTGTGTCCCTTTTCGGTGGCTATGCGGACCAGGGTGCCGACGCCTTCTTCGTCCAGAACCTGGAACGGGTCATTCTCCAGAATTCCCTCCTGCAGGTAAGTTTCGAGAAACTTGCCGGCATCATCCCGGCTGTAACCGAAGGTCATCTGGGTGAGGTCGTTGGTCCCGAAAGAGAAAAACTCCGCCTCCTCGGCAATCTTGTCCGCAACCAGGGCGGCCCTGGGCACTTCAATCATGGTCCCCACCTTGTAGGCAACCCGCTCCCCTTCCCGGGCAAAGACTTCGGCGGCCGTATGGTCCACGACCTCATGCTGGTGGATAAACTCCTCTGAGGTCCCGACCAGGGGAATCATGATTTCGGGTTCCACCCGCTTACCCTCCTTTTTAAGTCGGACCGCCGCCTCCAGGATCGCCCGGGTCTGCATCTGGGTTATTTCGGGGTAGGTGATGCCCAAACGGCACCCGCGGTGACCCAGCATGGGATTGAATTCCTTCAGCACCCGAATTTTTTGGCTGAGATCGCGGAGTGGGACATCCAGTTCGTGGGACAGGCTTTCTATTTCCTGCTCCTCATCGGGCAGAAACTCATGCAGGGGCGGGTCCAGCAGGCGCACCGTCACCGGCAGTCCCTCCATCGCCTCAAAGATCTCCACAAAATCCTGCCGCTGGTAGGGGAGCAAGCCCTCAAGGGCCTGCTTCCGTTCTTTCTCGCTTTCGGAAATAATCATCCGACGCATGGCCCTGATCCGTTCCTCTCCGAAAAACATATGCTCGGTGCGGGCCAGGCCAATGCCCTGCGCGCCATAGTCCCGGGCCCGAAGAGCGTCTTCAGGGGTATCCGCGTTAGTGCGGACATCCATATCCCGGATGTCGTCGACCCAGCGCATAAAAGTATGGTAGTCGTCCCCGAAAGAGGGTTCCTCCACCGGTTTTTGTCCCTCTATAACAAGCCCCCTGGCCCCATCGATAGAGATCCAGTCGCCTTCGCGAATGGTTGTCTCTCCATTGCTGAACGACTGGTCTTCATAATTGATGATGATATCGTCACAGCCGGCCACGCACGGTTTGCCCCATCCCCGGGCGACCACCGCAGCGTGACTGGTCATGCCGCCCCGTGAGGTGAGAATGCCTTCGGCGGCGGACATGCCCCCCACATCTTCGGGACTGGTTTCGATTCGCACGAGAATAACGGGATCTCCCTTTTCATGCTCTTGCTCGGCTCTCTCGGAGCTGAATACCACTTTGCCCACGGCGGCGCCGGGCGAAGCAGGGAGCCCCCGGCCGATAATGGCATCCTCCCCGATGTCCGACTGACTCAGCTGTGGATGCAGCAGCTGGTCCAGGTGTGCGGGTTCCACCAGGTTGGCGACCGCTCCTTTCCGGGATATCAGCTCTTCTTCCACCATATCCGTTGCAATTTTAACCGCAGCTGCCCCTGTTCGCTTGCCGTTGCGGGTCTGGAGGATATAGAGCCGGCCCTGCTGGATGGTAAATTCAATATCCTGCATATCCTGGTAGTGCTGTTCCAGCTTGTCGGTGACCTCAACCAGCTCGTCGTAGCTCTCCGGCATATCTTCCTTGAGCTCGTTGATGTTGCGGGGCGTGCGGATGCCCGCGACGACATCTTCTCCCTGGGCATTCACCAGGAATTCCCCGTATAATTCCCTGGCTCCGTCTGCGGGATTGCGGGTAAAACAGACCCCCGTCGCACAATCTTCGCCCATGTTGCCGTAGACCATTGCCTGCACGTTAACGGCCGTACCCAACAGTCCGGTGATCCGGTTGATCTTGCGGTAGGTTTTGGCCCGTTTGGCGTTCCAGGATCGAAAAACAGCATCAATGGCCAGGTGGAGCTGGTTATTCGGATCCTGGGGGAAATCCTGTCCGGTGCCCCGGCGATACACCGTTTGATAGCGACTCACCAGTTCCTTTAATTCGTCAACCCCGAGCTGGGTATCCAGCGTTACCTTCTGTTTCTCTTTGAGTGCCTGCAGCTCTTCTTCGAACTGTTCGTGCTCAATACCCATGACGACATTGCCGAACATGTCGATAAAGCGCCGGTAGCAGTCGTAGGCAAACCGTTCGTTGTCCGTTTTATCCGCCAGTCCCCGTACCGACTGGTCATTCAGTCCCAGGTTCAGTACCGTATCCATCATGCCGGGCATGGAAATAGCGGCCCCCGACCGGACCGAAACCAGCAGAGGATCTGAAGCGTCGCCGAAGGAAAGTCCCATCAGCTTTTCGAGGTAGCGGACACTCTCCTGGACCTGCTCTTCCACCCCGTCGGGCCACTGGCCGTGGTAGTGGGTGTAGTAGTCACAGATTTCAGCCGAGAGGGTAAAGCCGGGGGGGATAGGCAGGCCAATGGCGCTCATCTCGGCCAGGTTGGCTCCCTTTCCTCCCAGCAGCCGCTTCATGGATTTGTCGCCCTCCGCTTTTCCGTCGCCAAAGGTGTATACATATTTTTCGGTACTCATATCATTTCCCTCATACGGTCTTTGAAAATTTGTGTTCGGTTTTGGACGGCTCCAGGTATCGGTCAAAACACATGGAGATGTTACGCAAAAACAGCCGGCCCTTCTCGGTTATGTGCATATGGTCGGCTGCTGTGATAACTAATCCGTCCTGCTCCAATGGTGCCAGTTTTGACAGCGCATCAGCAAAGTAATCGGTAAAACGGATGTTCCATTTTTCCGATAGTCGTGAAAAATCGATACCCATCCGGCACATTAAACGTATGATAACATTTTTACGGATAAGATCATCCCGACTCAGGGATAATGTTTTAAAAACAGGGGATTTGCCCGCGTCAAGCTGTTGGTAATACGCTCCCAGATCTTTGGTATTCTGCCAGTAGTATTGCCCCACATTCGATATGCCCGACATGCCGAAGGCATAGAGATCCGCTCCCGAGTGGGTGCTGTATCCCTGGAAGTTACGCTGGAGCGTTCCTTCATCCATGGCCCGGGAGAGCTCGTCATTTTCCCTTGAAAAGTGATCCATCCCGATGAAGCGATAGCGGTTATCCGTCAGGTATGCGATCGATTGACGGAGCATGCCGAGCTTTTCATCCGTGGAGGGCATTTCTTCTTCCCGGAGTAATTTCTGGGCCGGCATGATGCCGGGGATGTGGGCATAACTGTAGACCGCCAGGCGGTCGGGACGGAGTCCGAGCACATCATCCAATGTCTGTTGGAAGGTAGCGAGCGTCTGCCGGGGAAGCCCGTAAATCAGGTCAAAATTGATGGAATTGATGCCGGCTTCCCGCAGCCACCGGGTCACCCGCTCCGTTTGCTCGAAAGGCTGGATGCGGTGGATTGCCTCCTGCACCTGCTTGTTCGTATCCTGTACCCCCAGCGACGCGCGGTTGCAGCCGATATGGCTCAATGCATTGATATGTTCCCGGGTGCAGCGGCGCGGGTCGATCTCGACACCGAATTCCGTGGATGGAGTCAGGGTAAAGCGTTTTGTAATCGCGGCACCGAGTCTGTTGAGCTGGTGCGGGGTGAGGAACGTGGGCGTCCCCCCGCCAAAATGGACTTGAATCACTTCTGAATCTTCGTGGAGCAGACCGGCAATCAGATCCATTTCTTTTTCGAGATAATCGAGGTACAGATCCCCGCGATCCTGGTCTTTGGTGATCACTTTGGTACAGCCGCAATACCAGCAAAGCGAAAAACAAAACGGAATATGAAAATACAGGGAAACGGGATGCGGCTCTTGGTTGTGATCCGCCAGGTAGTGCCGAAGCGTGACTATATCGCGGTCGTCCGCCTCGCTGAATTGTACCGCGGTAGGGTAGGAGGTGTAGCGGGGACCCTGGACGTTGTATTTTTTAATAAGATCGAGATCAATATCAACATCCATACCGGGACTGCTGCTTTTTTGATCGTACTTTTGCCTCTCTTTTTTCAGAAAGGTTTTGGATCTATTTCCTGCATCCATAATAATTTTGCGTTCTTCTTTTTAAAATTCAATTCATTCTCCATTTATTCTTGTGCTATTCCCTTGACGCGCGCAGGTCAGTTTGCGTATTTAGGTTTAAATTCTGTTGTGCCATTCTGGAAAAGTTCGTAAACACATTCCCGGCTATTAAAGGTTAAACCGGGGGTAATAAGTCCGGACGCACTTAGCAATTTTTCTTCACCTATAACAAAATAAAAAGAGGAATCATCAGCCTCCCGTATCTCCAGGCACTGGCGAGGGATAGCATAATGGCGATTGATTTTTCCGATAAAATTGGCGTAGCATAAGACAATATACGTGATTGCCCCATTTTTGGAGTCGAGCATTACGTTTTGTATTACTCCTACATCCACTCCGTCTGGATTTGTGATTTTTGTGCCCATAATATCAGTTACAAGTTGAGCATCTGTTTTCATAATTCTATTATCAATATTTAAATTTTAGTTAATTCATAACTGGCTGATGAAAATGACTCGGCCTGTTTTCGGTCAGTAGGTTTTAGCCCCTCCATATTTTTTAACGGATGAACAAAAAAATCCGAAACTCAGTTGTATCGTAAGAAGCATGCTCGTGCCTCAGGGGGATATCTTGCCTGATGATGTTCAGGGTTAGAAATCCTTCTTCAGGAACAGCCGGTTCCCCCGCCATAGGGGGAGAGAAGTCCACAGCAGCAGGCAGGCGGCCGCCACGCCTATGCCGGCCGCACTTCCGAAAAAGCGGTTGAAGACCGCCCCCGTGTATCCCATCAGGGCCGAGATATCAAATTCAAGGAGGACCGTAATGCGCGCCAGGTCAATGGGGTTGGCCAGGGCCAGCCCCAGCATCGGTTTCTCGATGGGATAGTCCCCAAAGGCAAAGACTGCCAGCAGGATGAATCCGTCATAAAGAACCGCCAAAAACAACCAGCTTATCAGTGCAAACCCGAGTCCCTTGACACGGTCCTCAAAAAAACGAAGTCCAAACCAAAAACCGATTCCCGTAAACAGGAGCGTCAACACATTGCCGAGCAGGAGTATCAGCAGAATCGACCGGAGGCTGGCGGTGATAATCATCCCGCTGTACAGGATGGGCAGCAGGGTGCCGGCGGTAAAA
>NZ_JBEPWZ010000024.1:10581-22169 GCF_041642155.1 Fodinibius sp. | reverse complement strand
CCGTAGTTTCTGTACGATTCCCTGAAAGTTAACCATTTGAAATGAGTCTTCCTATCATTCTCGCCCCCCCCATCCATCACCCAGTCAGAAGCAGTAATCAGGCGTTATAAGACAAACGAGGGAATTCCTAATCGTCCCGTTCCCTGATGATCCCCAGGACGTCCAAGTCATAGTCCGTGTAGGTGGTATACCGACCGTTGAGCCACAGGACGGCTTCATACTGCTCATTGCTGACCACAACGGGACGGATATTATCCTCTTCGGAATCTTCGGTGACAGGGGTCCACTCCCAGGTTGCTCCGCGGTCGCCGGTCGTGCCCCGGAAAATTTCATAGCGCCGGGAACCCTCCGGGTTCAGCTCATCCCCGGTCTCAGGGTCCACATCCGCGGAGATATACACCACATTCGGATCCTCCGGGTGCAGGGTAATCAGTCCCGTATATTCATTCTCCCCCGGGTACAGCCGGCTGCCGGCGTAGGCAATCTCATGCTCCCGCCACTGCTCCCCGTCCCAGCGCGCATAATGATACCGGTGATCGAATCCCGCCTGGTCCGTCTGCTCACGTTCGCCAAGCGCAATGGGATCTTTGGTTACCGAAAAAGCAACGTACGGTCGGCCCTCCCCGTCCAGCTCAATATCGCTGGTCCAGGCCACATCAGCGCGCGTGGTGGAATCCCCGTCGAACACCGTGGTGAAATCGTAGGGTTTCAGGTCCGTGGACTCATCGCCGCTCAACGGGCCAAGGGCCTGCCCATCTGACTCGTACACCTGTTCCCCATCCGTGTACCCGTGGTAGATGCTGTTGTTATAATTGCGCGGGTGACCCTCGGTAGCAATAAAATGAATTTGATCACTGTTATTAGACGTATACCGCAGGTACGGGCGCCCCTCAAAAGCCAGCAGTTGTCCCCCGTACTGCCAGGAATCCCCTTCATCCTCCGATACCATGTAATTGGGATTCCAGCCGATGCCCCGGTGAAAATTATAAATCTCTCCTGTCTCCGATAACCGGTACACGTTGGAATAGGTCACCTCCTCCCGGGTATCGGCCACCTGTTCGGGTCCCCATTCACTGATCTCCCCCGGTTCAGACGAAATTCGGTACCGCATCCGGGTGTCCACTCCATGTCCCGCGTAGACGGTCAGGTACCTGTCATCGGGACGCTTGAGCAGCACGCCCACGTTGTGATCATCAGGCTGAAAGGTTGTATCATTCAGCACAACGGTCTGCTTTTCCCCGGTTCTTATATTATAGCTGGAAACGGTATTCGCCCCCTCCGAGGTGACCCCGGAAAACAGCAGCTGATCCCCGTCCAGCATAGCCCGCTCATCCTGGTACCAGCACCAGCTCCCGTCGTCATTCAGCAACAGGACCTCGTCACCTGTTTCTTCATTGGGGGCATCAGACTGACAGCCTAAAAACCCCATACCAACGATTACCAATACAATGATGCCAAGATCTATACCGATGGCTGATTTACCGTTGCTTCGCTTATTCATAATCTTATGTAGATATATAATATGGTTAATACTTACTGAAGGCTTTGTAAAACCGTTCTTTGGCCAATAGCTGCATTTTCGTGCATTCAACATAAGCAGGATGCGAGCTACGCCAACGGATTGGGAATCTTCACCAGGTCCTGGATTGTCTTTCCTTCATGCTCCATGCGGGCCAGGGTGTAGACATGCCCGCCCGCGCCCACGGCAATCGAATTGACGTAGGTAGGCCTGGTCCCGTCCTCATAAAAAATGGGCCCGTGATCCCGGTACCGGTCGGTGGGCAGGTGATAGGTCACCAGGTGCAGATTCTCCAGTCCCCGGGCCGCCCCTTTGGCAATTTCATCCTTCCCTTTAACTCTTTTACCCTCCCTGTAAATGGGTCCCCCGGTCAGATAATAGATCGTTTCCCGATCGGGCCCCAGCGTAAACCCCAGATAACCATAGCTGAACTGGTCGTAGAATCCGCTCTTCCGGGAGGGTTCGGAGGTAATTCGTTCCACCAGTTCGATCTTTTCCTTTTGCGGGTCGAGCCGGAACAGGTATCCCGAGTTGCCGTGGACCCCGTAGATAACCTCTTCGCCGGGATGCCAGAATACTTTTCGCCAGTTATAGGACATATTGCCCGGCCGGGTGGGATCATATTCCCCGAAGTAATCCAGTCGCAGGTGGACCTCCTCCAACTTGTCAACCGCTTTATTCCCGGGTTTATACGTCAGGATATCCCCTTCCGCATTGGAAAAATATACCGTACCGCTGCGCGGGTCGACGACCAGCGAGCGGCACAGCACCCGAAAATCATCCCCGGGCGTGCCTCCTTCTCCTTTGTGTGCAATGGGACCGATATCATAAAGCTCATCTTTTGTCACATCATAGTGAATAAAGTAACCGGTAGGCCAGGTGATGCCGTAGATCTGGTTCCGGTCGACATCCATGGTCATAGATACCATACCCTCCCCGTGGGGGACCAGCGCCAGGTCGTGACAATCTCCGGTGCTCATATCATACGATAAAATGTGTCCCCCGCGATACAAACCGTAATCGCCGGGAGGATTCTCCGGAAGCCGGTCCATCCCGTCGATGGTTTCATAAATCCCGACATGCGTTGAAAAGTATAGCTGCATGTCGCTTTCATAAAACTCCACGTGGCTTTTCCCCTGTCCGATGACGTTTTCCCCTTTTTCGCCGCATAGTTCGGTCAAATCCCCGATATGGGTTATGCTATCCCTTTCGGGATTATACCTATAAAACTGTCCCCCTATTTCGATATGCTCCGACGACAGCACATAATATACATTCCCGTCACTAGCCGTCGACAGGGCGTTATAGGTATCATGGGCCAGTTCAAATCCGGAGTAGTAACGCTGAGCCGTTAATCCATTCTTCATAATATGCTCTAAATTTCCTAATCTTGCTCTTCTGAATACCGTCTTAAATACTTGTATTAATAAGTATTGATTGGTTTTCATTTCCCATGGCGGAAAAAAATATAAGTATTCCATGGAAAAGTTTTTGGATTAAGTGAGCGAGGCATTTCACCTGCTGATACGATAAAACTTCCATAATACCCGGCCTAATGCGTGGTACTGAAAAGAGTGAACAGCGCCGGAACGTTAAAAAATCATTGCTGTCTGAGCTATCATGGTATCGCGGTCGAGTTAAATGATTTTAGCGCAGGTGCAGCGAATGACAGCACCATGCATTAACCCGGTGAATTTTTTGATTACTCTTTACTTCACTGAAAAAAGCACTCATATAAAAATCATTTCTAAACTCACTCAATAAGTTTATTCTCGGGCGGCTCGATACCGATCGTCTCGGCCAGGCGGACCATCTGACTCAGGATCCGTGTTTCAATGTCATAGCTCCATTTGGCCGGCATCCCGTATACCGCCTGCGATGAGGCGCCCTCGTAGCCTCCCTCGTGCAGTACCTCGGCCGTGGGAATATAGGCCATCACATCATTGGTATAGCCCATGACGATACTGTCGTAGCCGAAGATCTCCTTCAGCTGAATCGAATATTCAATCAGCAGCTCGCCCCCGAGCGCAAAGATATTCTGATCACCCAGCTGCCATACCTGCAGGGGAAACGGGTAGTTTTCCCGGAAGGACTCTCCCCGCTCAGCCTTTTCCAGCAGACGCTCGGCCCATCGTTGCTGGTAGCCGGAAGCGGTTTCCGCATGGCGGGACAGCTCCTTCACCGAAGCCGGGGCATTCAGGTCCAGCTCCACTTCCCTGTAGGCGGTGGACAGGGAAGGCTCCAGGGGCTGCATATCATCTTCCTCCAGGACACGGTCAACCGCCGCGGCCAGGGTCCGTCCGTATTGCCGGGCCAGGGGCACCGTCCGCCGCGGCAGCGGATTCTGATCCGCTCCGGCTCCCTGAAAGAACATCGCCACGGCTCCGGGATGCTCTTTCTCCAATTCGATCTGGGCAAAGCCCGGATAATCACCGGACCATTCGTTCATGCCCAATACCGTAGGGTGACAGGCGTAGCCGAAGGTAAGGGCTCGCAGGTCGCCTCCGGGGGTGGTCACTTTAAGCACGGGCACCGCGTAATCATTCGGACCGTTCAGGTCATGTCGCCGGAACAGAGTCGAGGCGTCGTTGTTGCGCCGGTTCACCTGGAACCGGGCGACCCCGCTGCCGCTGTAGATCTCCGCCGGGGACAGGTCCTCATACGCTTCCTTGATCAGTTGAACAGTCATTTCTACCAGCTCGTCCGAATACTCCTGTACTTTACGGCGCTCCTCGTCATCGAGTGGATAAATATCCACAAGCGAATGTTCCAGTACGGGTCCGGAGTGCGTGTGCGAGCTGTTTAACATTACCTGGGCTTTGGAAAGATTCAGCTCCTCCTGCAGCCGGGACCGTATCTCATCGGACATCCCTTTCGGCCAGCCCAGGATATCGGCGGTCACCAGCACCGCCCGGTTTCCGGATGCATCCTCCAGGGCCAGCGCTTTCGCCCAGATATCGTGCATCGTACCGCTCGAGGGTTCGGTCCGGTTTCCATAGCCGGCCAGCCACATAGAACGCTCCGGGGTAATATTAATCTTCGCCACGCCGGCCTTCCAGCCCTGCCCTTCCTGTGATCTGTCCATAGCAAATCCCTCCAAGACTAAAAAAATAATAAAAGTGGATAAAAGAACTGTTTTTTTCATGATATATCACGTATTGGTATCGTTGTTATTGTTCGCCGGTAATGCTAATTTCTGCCCCCCCGGAGGGACGTATGTGCATGTGAGAGTCCCATTTAAAATAAGAGTAAAGAGTAAGCAGAGCCTTCGATTGAAAATCTACCCGTCGATGCCAACATCACCCGGGAAAGAGCCTCCCCTTGCGCTAGTAAGTTGTAACGAATGGTGGGAGTCTACACCTTCCTCAGTAAGGAATGCTCCCTACCTTTACCGTAAAGACCCTGTATGTTAATCGTTTACCGAATATATTGCGAATATTTTCTGGTAGCAACGCAGGAAAAGAGGCCCTGTGCCTCGCTCGCCCCTAACGCATAAGAAGCAACAGGACGCACTACGCATAGAAATTGAAGCCTTCTAATTTTTTACAGGAATGAGGCCATACAAATCAACATAATGTTTGAAGCGGCTAACGATTTATTCTTTCAGATCTTCCGCATTTTTATGAATCTTTTCAATAGCCGACGCAATCAGATCCATGTCATTTTTGCTACCCAGTAAGATATTCTGGGTAAACCAGGCCGCTTCTTCGTTGCAGAGTTGCTCGTTGCGGGGACAGGCATTTCGTTCAAGGAATGCCTCGTAATTCAACTGATCTTCCGAATAGAACTTTTTAAAGTTCGGTGACTGCAGCGCATTCTTAATAAAGGGTTGTTTATTAAGTTCACCATAGCCGCTGGAGCAGGGGACCCCTTCCGCCCTGAGAGCCTGCAGGAATTTACTTCTTGTCAGTCCCTTAAATTCCTCTTTATTATATCGGAAGGGGAAGAGGTGAAAGGCTGCACGGGTTACATTCGGATATAATTTGTACGGACTTATCCCCGGTATCTCTTCCATCCGGGCCTTGAGATATGCGGCGTTTTCATTGCGAAGCGTCGTTTCCTCCTCGAGCCGCTTGAGCTGTGCCAGGCCTATTGCGGCCTGGTACTCCGCCATGCGCAGTTTCGTGCCCACACGTCCCTCTGCGGATCCGTAGGGATTTCCATAATTATGATAGGAGTAACAGCGATCCATAAATTCTTCATCATCACTCACTATAGCCCCGCCCTCGCCTATAGGCAGATTCTTGGAATTCTGGAAACTGAAGCAGCCGGCATGCCCGAAGGTCCCCACTTTCTGACCATTTATTTCAGCAAGCCAGGCCTGACAGGCGTCCTCTACCACGGCGAGATCATGCTTCTCGCTTATCTCCATGATGCGCTCCATATCACAGGGCAAGCCAGCTATATGGACCGGCTCTATCGCTTTGGTATGGGGAGTTATTTTTTCCTCGATCTGGGCCGGGTCCATCTGAAATGTTTCCGGATCCGTATCCACAAAGACCGGGATCGCTCCATTGGCTAATATACTGGAAACAGACGCTATAAACGTATACGGAGATACGATCACTTCATCGCCCCATCCCACGTCCAGTTGAGCGAGCGAAGTTTGCAGGGCATTGGTGCCGTTTACAAGGGCCAGGCAGCGCTCGGTCCCGATCGTTTTCGCCCACTCCTGCTCAAACTCAGCAACCACGTCGCTTCGCGACCATACCCCGCTTCGCATCACCTCCAGCAGTCGCTGTTCATCTTTTTCCGGGTACCAGCGGGGCCATTCAGGCCAATCCGGAGATACGACCGGATTCCCGCCCAACAATGCAGGTGTGTCGTGCTTCCTCGTCATATAATTCAGCACATTGCCTCCGGGCAACGCCATAGCAGCCGCAGCACCCAGGCCAGCCATTGAATTTTGTTTCAGAAATTCTCTTCGGGAGTATTTTTTGTCATTCATAACAGGTCCTTTTAAAATTTAGCGTAAACGCCCCAAGCGTTTAGCAATATCTGAAGGGCGGCGCCCCTCAAGGAAATATAAAGCAATAGCTTCTCTAATTTTTGTTCTTACCATACTAACCACAAAAGCACGAAAACCCAAAATATCAGTAAGTACTTACACTACACGTCCAGAAAATCCATGACATTTTGGGACAGCATTTTATCTTTTGCCTTTTGGTTTGCTTCATCCTCATAAAGCGATTCAATCCGCAACAACCCGGTGCAATAATCCAAAATCGGGGAATGCGTACCTAAAACAAACTTTTCTGCTCCATAGGTTGAGAGTAATTCCACCAGGCTGTTCATGCCTCTTCCCGAGGTATCCAGCAGCGCATCGGCTTTTTTCAAAACAGAGGTTTCCTCTTCATCCAGATTCGTACTGTTCGCTACATTCAGGATCATATATTTGGCATCCGGTACCTCCCTGATAATGGGAATGACATCGCTGAGGGACCACTCCTCCTCGATATCGTGCCACGAACTGGGGCGGCTATCCACGATGCGGAGCGTAAATGCAACGGGCATGCCGTGATCCCGGGCCATTTTAACCAGCTCTATACAGTTGGCATTATTCAGATCATAGCCGTGGTATTTCGGGTACAACCGAATGCCCTTCATACCATATTGCTTCCTGCATACTTCAAAATCATCCTTCCAGCCATTATAAATGGGATTGATGATAGCAAAGGGAATGAAACGGTCTTTAAATCTTTGTTCGGAGTTGATCTCCCTGTAGAGCTCCTCATTTGCTTTCTGCGTATTCTTGTAATAGATGCCGTCCAGATTACTGATAACGGAGACATCCACGCCGAACTTCTCCATGCGTTCATCCAGAAGGGCCTTGCAGGTATTAAATCTCCGGTACCGAAATGGCCAGTGTCCTATATATGCATTACTGTCAATCAACATGATTACCTGATTTTCTTAAAATATCATTATAATTATCAAAAAATATTTTTTCGCGCTGACGCTCGCTGAGGTCCGCAGCCAGGACATGACCCACGCCCTGGTAAAAACTGTTGTCACAGCCAAAGAACATCCGGTCCTCGCCCACATATTCAAGGGCAAAGTCAATAATATTGGCATCGTTATTACTCCCCGAAATGTCAACATACACATTGGGACAGTTTTTCACCGCCTTGCATGCGGCCTCCCAATCAGGTCCCCCCGCCAAATGGGCCAGCTGAAACATCGCTTCCGGGTATCGTTTGGAAATATCAGCAAAATCAGTAGCCACCGAAACCGTATCCTTCTCTGAGGGAGCGGGCTCTATCCTGGATCGGCCGATACCGTGGTGCATCAGAATAATCATGTCCAGGTCGATAAATTTCTCGATGATCGGATAAAAGGCGGGGTCGGCGATGTTTACATGGCTATACACTTTCAGCCCCACCATGCCCTGATCCACACACCGCTTGATTTCTTCCAGCGATTCCTCTTTGTACTCGGGATTTAACGTCATCTGCCCGATAAACCGGTCGGGATATTGCTTCACGCAGTCCAGGACCAGGTCGTTGCACCGCTTGAAATCCTCCGGCGTTCCTTTCACGCTGCGGGATAACGGCCGGGATATGACCAGCTTTTCGATGTCCAGCCGGTCGGCAAACGCTATTTGTATGTCGGGACTCTCATCCCGGAAATAGACATGCGCGTGCGAATCGATCATGCTATACTTATTTACTTCCTCCATAATATCGAAGGAAGAAGACGATTTCGCTGCCGGTGCATGGGGTTGGCCAAGAACATTTTTACCCATCATTAGTCCCGCCGCCGAAAGCGCGCTATTCCTCAAAAATTCTTTGCGATCTATACCTGACATAATCTATGTTATTTAATCTTTGCAGTGAAAATAAGGTGCCGATCTGTAAAACATTCAGTGGTTTAGCTAATATTATATGTATGCCGCTGAGAAGAGCTAAGGGCTAACACTCAGCCCTGAAACAGGTTAAGTAAGAGCGCCTTTACTGGCGTTACTTTAACTTGAGCTTTTATAATAATGCACAAAATTAGAAAGCATATAACTTCACAAAGCCCTTTGGGTATTACATGCCAAAAAATAAGCCCAACATATGACTGTTGGGCTTATCCTTGACGTTTATACTCATTAATTGTAGCCGGGGTTTTGCTCTAAGACCCCATCTTCGGTTTCATTGATCTCGTGTTGAGGGATAGGAAACAGGGCATGATGCTCCTCCACGTCCAGCTCGACCGTCAGATTTTGCGTTCTGTCGATTTCTGAAAGCTCATCGATAAACCGACCGGTTCGCACCAGGTCCGGCCACCGCTCGTTTTCAAGGCAAAGCTCCAGCTGCCGTTCATGGAGCAGGATATCGAGAAACTCTTCTTCCGATGTGGCATCAGCCACCGTATAGTTATGATCGGAATCACCGAATGCCCGCTCGCGTACCATGTTGATATAATCCACGGCCCCCGGCGTGTCACCGGTATAGTACAAGGCTTCGGCCTTTAGAAGTAGTACTTCCGCGTAGCGAATCACATGGAGATCCAGTCCGGAAGAAGTTCTTCCGTTGTGAGGTACCAGAAACTTACTGATATAGGGACGGTAGGTCAGCTCGCTATCCTCGGAATCCGGATTTCTCCACATTTCCGTAATAGTGGCCTCTGTTCTGGAGTCTTCCTCCTGGAACTCCTGGTGCAGATCCCAGGAGAGATCGACAATCTGGTTTCCAAGACTGGCATATCCTTCCACCCCGAAATACGGGATAAAATCAGAGGGTAGTTCATTGCCGTTTTGATCCTGAATATACTTCAGGGTAAAAATACCCTCGTCATGATCTTCGTTCTCCAGGGAGTAAATATCACCGAAATTATCCAGCAGCCTGTAGTCCATGGATTCCACCTGGTTCAAATAGGTCAGGGCCTCATCATAATTTTCCTGATAAATATGAACCTGTCCGAGCAGCGCGGCCGCCGCTCCGGTGGTTGCCCTGCCCGACTCGATCTCACCTTTGGCGGGAAGGTTGGAAAGGGCGGTCTCCAGATCGCTGATAATCAGCTCATAGATAGCCTCTTCGCTGGCTCGTTGTGTGGTCCTTGCATCTTCGATTGTAACCTGGCTGGTTATTTCCGGGACGCCACCGAAGGCACGCACCATGTCAAAATAGTAGAGGGCTCTCAGGAAACGAGCTTCCCCTTCTATTCTATTGCGGTCTGCGGACGGCAAGTCGTCCGGATTATCCAGGCTTTGAATGACCTTATTGGCCCGGAATATCCCGTTGTAGTTGCTCTGCCAGAAATTCTCAAAGATATCGTTGCTCGGGTGAAATGACAGCTGGTCTACCTGCAGCAATCCCCCGATAAAGTCATATTCCGATTTGTGAACATGGTCCGTCGGCGTTTCAAACACCACCCAGTTCCTGGGATATCTCTGCTGGTAACCGTTATAGACCCCGAGGATGGCGCGCTCCATATCGGCCGCGGTCTGATAGAAGTTGGCTTCCGTCAGTTCGGACTCAGGCTTCAAATCCGTCACGCTATCATGACAGGCGGTCAGCCCACTTATCAGAACCAATAATACGATGTATAAACTATACTTATTCATGATAATGTTCAGTTAAATTATTAAAAATTCATGTTTATACCGAATGCGATGGTCCGGTTAAGCGGCTCGGATCCGTTATTCAGTCCCGGATAACTATTGGGACCACTGATTCCACTCGTTTGGCCTTCCGGATTATAGCCGTTAAATCCCTCTTTCGTCAGCATGAGTGCATTACTCACCGACAAATAAACTCTCAGATCAGTGACGTTGAACGGCTCCAGCAGGCTGGCAGGTAATGAATACCCAAGATTGATATTTCGAATCGAAAAGAAGGTGGCATCTTCCAAGTAATAGTCATTGCTTCCGATATACTGCAGAACGGACAGAGAAGCTGCCGGATGTTCACCGTTACCGGGTTCCTCGGGCGACCACCACTGTCCCTCGACCACAGGCCGAAGCAGAGCACTCGTTGTGGCTCCCTGGTAATAGAGATTTTCCAGGTTATACCGCTTACCCCCGAACGAAGCCTGCGTGACCACACTCAGGTCAAAGTTTCTCCAGTTGACATCATTCACCATGCCCATATAAAAGTCAGGCATGAAATTTCCGAGAATCATTCGGTCATCATCATCGATGTCCCCGTCATTATCTTTATCCTCCATGTGCACCGTTCCGACCGGCTGACCGGTCATCGTGGCTACCTCATCCAGCTCTTCTTCGCTCTGGATGACCCCGAGCATTTTATGCCCGTAAAAGGAGAACATCGGCTCTCCTTCTCGGAGAATCCAATCCATGCCCCGAGAGTGGGAAATCGTTCGCTCTTCTACGCCGCCCCCGAGGTTGGTGACCTCGTTGTTATTTTTCGTATAGTTGAAGGAAGTGGACCACTGGAAATCACTCTTCTGGATGTTCACCGTGTTGAGCTCCAGCTCAATACCACTATTCTTAATATCACCTACATTAGTGAGAGAGCTGGTAAAGCCGGTAATAGCCGGGGTATTAACGTTATACAACAGATCCTTGGTCGTCTTCTCATAATAGTCAAATACGATATTCAGCCTGTTGTTGAAAAATCCCGCATCAACACCCATGTCATAACTGAACGTTCGCTCCCATTTCAGATCCGGGTTGCCAAACGAGTTTTGCGCCTGACCGATGGTATAATTTCCGCCCGGAGAATACGCGTAATCACCAATGGTCCCGAGATAGGCAAAATTACCGATGCTAAAGTTGCCGGTCACGCCGTAGCTGGCCCGCAGTTTCAGGTTGTTAAGCGCATCCAGGTCTGACATAAAGTCCTCCTCTGTGACTCGCCATGCGATCGAAGCGGAAGGAAAATAGCCCCACCGGTTATTGGGACCGAATCGTGAGCTTCCGTCCGTACGAATGGATGCGGACAGCAAATACGTCTCGTCATAGGCGTAATTGACCCTCGAAAAGTAGGAAGCCAGTCCCCATTGTGTTTTGGTGCTGTATGTACTTGAAGGATTAATTACAGCATTATTCAGGGTCCGGATAGTCTCATTGGCATAACTGTTTGAAACAGCAGCCATTAAATTTCCCCAGTATCCTTCATGC
>NZ_JBEPWZ010000024.1:0-10571 GCF_041642155.1 Fodinibius sp. | reverse complement strand
CTCGCTAAAGGTCTCGTTGTAAGTCAGCACATTTTCATTAATCAGGTTAACGAGCCGGCTTCTGAATTCACTACCGCCATTCTGACCACTGCCGCTTCCCCTGCTCTCTATAAATCGCTCATTTTGTTGAAATCGGAGTTTAGCTCCCACAGAACTTCTGAGCTCCAGGTTATCCAGGAAGTTTACTGAGAGGTATACTTCCCCGTTGTTGTTAAAGACATGGTTGAAATAATGAGAATGGTTGAGTGCTGCTATCGGATTAATGGCAGCGGACGCGGTGACATGCGATACATAGTCCGGCATCCGGTAATAGCTGCCGTCCTCCCGCGGTTCAGGACTGACGAAAGGAGCAAACTTCACCATATTCTGTATGCCCGCACCACCCGGTAATGTCCGGTGACTGTACTGCGGATTAAGCATAACACCTGCGCTAAAAGTATCATTAATATCCACGTCATAGCTACCCCGTACGGCATATTGTTTATAAGAGGTAGATTCGAAGGTTCCTTCCTCATCCTTGTAGCTTCCGGACAGGTAATAATTGGTTTGATCCGTACCTCCGGAAACCGACAAGCTGTAATTCTGAATCGGCGCCGGGTTAAACAGGATATCCTCCCAGACATGATCGCCCGACTTCAGGGCCTCTTCGTCCGCCCCGGGACGATAGTTGCTGTCGCGCTGTTCGCTGTCCAGCGGCAGCGTATGATCCCCGCCGGCATAAAACCAGTCCCGATTTACATAACGGGCCGTATACTCATAGAATTCATCTCCGAACATCCACGCATCCTCACCATGGAGCATGGGATCGGCAATTCCGTAAAAGGTATTCAGACTGAATCGCGGGGCTCCTTCACCTTGTTGCCCCTGCTTGGTCGTAATAAGAATAACTCCGCCCGCGCCTCTGGAGCCATAAATAGCAGCCGAGGAAGCATCTTTGAGGACCTCAATGGATTCGACATCATTCATGCTGATATCGTCGAAACTGCCGCCGGGAAAGCCGTCAATCACAATCAATGGATCGTTGCTTGCCGAGATAGTCCCGGGTCCGCGAATCGTAATATCGGGCGAATCACCCGGACGGTTCCGCGTCTGGGTAATGTTTACGCCGGACAAACGACCAACCAAGGCATTTTCAGGCCGACTGACAGGCATTTGATCCAGCTGGGTATTTTCAACTTTGGAAACGGAAGCTGTCAGGGAGCTTTTCTGTACTTCCCCGTATCCTACGACGACCACTTCATCAAGACTACCCAAGTCTGGTTCAAGGCTTACATCAATAACCTCACGGTCACCTACGATAACTTCCTGGGTCTGGTACCCGACAAAGGAAAAAACCAATACGGCATCCTCTCCCGGAACTTCCAGGCTGAACTCTCCATCGGCATTGGTCGCCATACCCGTGCTGGTTCCCTGAATCAGTACGTTCACACCCGGCAGGGGTTCCCCGGTTTCGCTGTCGGTAACAGTTCCCGTTACGGTCTGCTGAACAGCCTCTATGGACTGCTCTTTCTTCTGGATCACCAGCACATCCCTGCTGGATGGCAGCGTAGCTTTGAGATCGGTTCCCTCCAGGAGCTGATCCAGCGCGTCATAAAAAGGGGTATCATTTACCTGTAATGTTACCTTCTTATCCGGGATATGTTCGGGTTGAAAAGAAAGTCCAACCTGTCCCTGTCGTGCCAACTGGCGAAGAGCGTTGTCCAGAGTCGCATCATTCAAGTTCAGCGAGACTAAACGATACTCGCTGCTGACTTTCGCTTCTACCAGCTGGTCCACTTTGGCAGGCTCTCCTATCTGAGATGACTGCAGGCTTAATGAAACTGCCGGCTGGCTAACGCCATATAGAAGCAGACCGACAAACATCAGCGCAACTTTGCTACATCGATTCATTGTTTGTAACCCTGTAGTAATTTTATTCATCATCGTTTTTATTTTGTCATTAAAAGAAATTAGTCCTGCTATTCCCTTCCGTGTGCTGTTCCTGTTCATATTTTTCTGTTTCGGTATCCGGTTCCTGAAAAAAATGCTTTCAGATAAAGGTACAAACTGGCCCGATACGCTAATTACCCTTGTAATGCACTTCTACATAATAATACACATAACTCAACCAAAAGTATTAGAGAAAATAAAAATCAGGCCAAAATTTAGTATAAAGTTCCATTGCAACCTCCGGTTTAATAGTTATACAGGACTTCTTGGATCCCCGGGCTTCCAGTGAACCACATTGCCCTCTCTGCGGTAGTCTATTTCCAGGGTTAGAGCAATTACCTCCAGAGCTTTTTCGAGTGATTCCCGTTCGAAGTCGGCGGACAGTACCAGGTCTTTGAGCTGCCGGTTCGCATACTCAAAAGATACGCCGTAAATCCTACTCAACTGTTTTGATACGTCCCGCAGCGGGATATCATCAAACTCCATGCGGCCACTCATCCAGCTCAAATAATTGTTGTTCTTAAATTCATCAATTTCAATAGTGTGGTCGGTTAAGCTCAGGTATCCGAATTGGCCGGGATTAAGTTCCGTAGCCTCTTCTTCTGTTTGCTGTTCTGACCATAGTGTTACCTTGCCCTCCGTTACCGCCACCTGGACGTTGTCATCACCGGGAAACGCCCTGACATTGAAAGCGGTGCCCAGATCCTTTACCGAGGCGTTGGGGGTATGAATGAGAAAAGGCTTCTCTTCATCGTGAACAACTTCAAAAAATGCTTCTCCATTCAGTTTGACTTCCCGGTTCGGTTCCCCGAATGTGCCGGAAATCCATATCTCGGAATTACTGTTCAGCCTGATCTCAGACCCATCTCCCAGGGTTATAACTCGTTGCTCGTTCTCACCGGCAACATAATGAATAGGTTCCGGGTCCGGCTCGGGAGTGGACGATGATTGCGACCAAACATAAAACATGGCGGAGATCAAAACTATGACTACGGAGGCAACGGATCGCCAGTGGAGGCCTTGTTTTTTCCGTTCCGCCTGTTGGTGTCTATTTCCGTAGCCGAGACTGTTTTTTACTTCTCTCCATATTTGATCTGATTTCGCTTCCGGGACCAGAGCTCGTATCCGCTCATCCTGCAGCAGAGAAATATCATCCTCTATTTTTTGCTCCAGATATCCCTGTCCCTCCGGAGTAGAAAGCCACTTCAACACTTGCTCGGCCTCCTCCCCCTTGCAATTATTGTTGAGAAATTTTTCTGCTAAATCTCGCTTCATGGTATTGGTTTTCCCGTTTTTAAGAACTTTATTATTAATACACATAAGTTGCCCGAAAGTATTAGAGGGATTGGGATTTTTCTTTTTTGGTTTTTTATTAATAGATTAAACGGGCATTTTTTTGGTACCCTTTCCCCGAACTTCAAAGCAATTTCTAAAACCAACAAAGATTATGGCAACAGATCAGAAAAAGTACGGCATCGGCATTGTCGGATGTGGAAATATTTCGGACACGCATGCGGAGGCGATAATGAAGACGCCCAAAGGCAAGCTTATTGCCGCCCACAGCAGGACCGACGCTTCGGTCAATACCTTTAGTGAAAAATATGATATAACGCCCTTCACATCATACGAGGAATTCCTCGGTAATCCCGACCTGGACATCGTTGTTATATGCACCCCCTCGGGCACCCATCTGGATTACGGGAAATCGGCCGCCGAGGCGGGCAAACACGTTATTGTTGAAAAGCCCATAGAAACGACCGTCGCACGGGGACAATCGCTGATTGATAGCTGTAGCAAAAACGAGGTAAAACTTGCCGTAATCTATCAAAGCAGGTTTATGAAGGATGTCATGCAGATGAAAGAGCTTATTGACAATCAACAAGTCGGCGATATCTTCATGGCCAGTGCCTCCGTTAAATGGTTTCGGGACCAGGAATACTACAGCAACTCTTCCTGGCGGGGTACCTTTGCCCTGGATGGAGGAGGTGCGGTTATCAACCAGTCCATACATACCATCGATCTTTTACAGTGGTTCATGGGAGGGGTAAAAACCATTTCCGCCTTCAAGGGGACCTTCACCCACGAAGGCATAGAAGCGGAGGATAACGCGGTTGCCTGCCTGGAATTTAACAATGGAGCTATCGGCGTTTTTGAGGCCTCGACCTCTATCACCCCCCCACAGGATCGAAAAGTGGAAATCAATGGTACCAGTGGTACCGTGACTCTTAAAGGGGAATCCCTTCAGAAGAAACTGGGTGATCGGGAAGCGGCTGACCAGGAGGATAACTCGGGCGAAGCCACCGGAGCCGCCAGTCCCCTCTCCGGGATGACGTATCAGGATCATAAAAATCAATACGATGCCATTTTGGATGCTTTCCACCATGATACAGAGCCGGTGGTATCAGGGGAAGACAGCCTGCAGTCGCTGGCGATCGTGGAAGCATTGTATAAGGCAGCCGACGAACAAAAGCCGGTCCATATTGAGGATATTCTCTCGTAAAGTTGCTAACCAAAAACTGGCCGCCATTCTACCGGAGGCCCTGTTCAGGCACCGGCTGATGGAATCTACTATTCGAGGAGCTTTTCAGGGTATTACCAGAACCTTTTTGCAATACCGACTGTCCCGAGGAGCATTCACGCTGCGACCAGACGGTCTCAAAAGTAGATATGGCACTTATCGGATGGCAAAAATCGACGCTTCGAAACGTTTTCCAAAGCCGTTCAATAAACCCATGGCCATAATTAAATTATTTTACTGTAAACTGCTCAACGTAATGACAAAAGAAAGTAATTATGGACATTCCCGGATTTGTTGATCTGCAGGTAAACGGACATAAGGGCATTGATTTTTCCAGTCCCCAGCTGACAGAAGAGGATTTCGTTTTCGCCTGTAAAGCATTAATAAGAGAAGGGACCGCAGCCTTCCTGCCCACCATCATAACATCGTCAGCGACTACCTTTGAACGAAATCTCCGTCTTATGGCCAACTGCATGGGGCGCGACGATCTTACAAACGCCCTGCTGGGATTTCATGTAGAGGGACCTTTTATCTCGGAAAAAGACGGGG
This sequence comes from Fodinibius sp., assembly GCF_041642155.1. Taxonomy (NCBI): domain Bacteria; kingdom Pseudomonadati; phylum Balneolota; class Balneolia; order Balneolales; family Balneolaceae; genus Fodinibius; species Fodinibius sp. The sequence goes on along the minus strand of NZ_JBEPWZ010000024.1, from coordinate 5,575 downwards.
CCAGGGGCGCACATAATTCTGAATGGGTACGGAAGCCGGATACCGGCTTCCTGGATAAGCTCTATAAATGGTCGGGAGAACGTATCAAACTGCTGACGATCTCAGCCGACGTTGAAGGTGCTGCCGACTTATGCCGCCATGCCACGAGCGAACTCGGCATCACCGTTTCCCTGGGACACCACCTGGCTACCGGGGAAGAGCTGGACAAGGCGGCGGATGCCGGGGCCCGTGCTCTGACTCATCTGGGTAATGGAATTCCCCGCCTGCTGCCTCGTCACCATAATCCCCTGTGGGCGGGGCTTGCCAATGACCGTTTATCGGCCATGATGATTGCCGACGGCCATCATATCCCTCCCTCTGTTATCAAAACGATTATCCGCACGAAAGGTGTATCCAGGGTCATTGTGGTCAGCGATGCTTCTCCCATAGCGGGACTGCCGCCCGGGGAGTACAATACGCTCGGGAACGAAGTCATACTGGAAGAGTCGGGACGCCTTTACAACCCGGAGACCGGGTATTTGGTGGGCTCTTCCTCAACCATGCTTGACTGCATGAACTACCTGGGGTCACTGGATCTTTTAACAGATGATGAGCTGATGCAGGTAGGATTCTTTAATCCCCTTCAGCTCATAGATGTGGATTCACCCGTGGTGTTAAATGAATCCCCCTCTTTGATAGAGAGAAAAGAAGGTAAGTTTGTCTTGAAATAAGCCGGCTATGTACAAGCCTTCAGACTTTACCCGCTTGTATAATTGATCTTGTGCGCTAAAACCGGATCTTTGTTATCACTTAATCTCTGTGTTGTCACTTGACGGCATACGGTTGCACTAAAAAATAAGTTTGAAGAAAAAACGCTGGTTAATCTGTGTATAAGATAAGACACTGTCCCCCGGTGCCATCCTTCTTATTCCGACTAAGCGTGTGCCTGCATTACAATTATCCGCCAATCCGGTTTCAATAGACCACATTCAGCCCATAAGGCATGGTTAAAAAAAGCTCCGGGATAAAACTGGCAAAAAAGATTAAAGTTCATATTTTCAATGATTTTAGAATCGAATGGCTCCTTATTAAGCGAATGACTCATTATTTAAAGACCGGTGATTCTTCCTAAAAAGACCGGTGACTTAACATAATTTAGTTCGCTCTATAATTTATACTAACCAGCAAAATTTTTATTAACCAGTAACCAAGATCATTCTGATATGCAGCGATACGGCAACCCCTGTAAACGGACCTCCTTACTGTTATTCCTCTTACTTCCGGCAGTGCTCTTACTGACCGCATGTGGGAAAGAATCATTCTGGCCGCCGGAGGTCCAGCAGGTACCCGATGAATCGCCCGTGCTCTCTCCCGAAGAGGCCCTGGAGTCATTCTACCTGCCGCCCGGTTACGACATCGAACTGGTGGCCAGTGAGCCCTTAGTGGTGGATCCTGTGGCGATGGACTTCGATGCGGACGGTCGGCTGTGGGTCGTTGAGATGCGCAGTTATATGCCGACCGTCGATGCCGAGGGAGAAAAGGAACCGGTTGGAAAAATAGCAGTGCTGGAAGATACCACCGGGGACGGACAGATGGACAAGCGGACGGTTTACATGGATGAGCTGGTCCTTCCGCGTGCGGTCAAGGTGCTGGAGCACGGTGTGCTGGTGGGAGCCCCGCCCAATCTCTGGTTTACCCGAGACACGACGGGCAACCTGAAAGCGGACGTGGCAGAAAAGATCCGGGAAGATTTCGGCGACCCCACTGTTAACCCGGAATCCAATCCCAACAGCCTGATGTGGGGCATGGATAACTGGATTCATACCACCCGGTACGAGGGGCGTTTCCGGCTGACCAATAACCAACTGGAATATGACGAAACGCCCAGCCTGGGGCAATGGGGCATATCGATGGACGACTACGGCCGCATCTACCGTAACAGCAATTCCAATCCCCTTTTTGTCGACTATATATCACCGCACTATTACATGCGTAACGAGGATGTCCGCCGGCAACGGGGAATCTACGAAGCGATCAATAAAAACAGAGCCGTCTGGCCTGTACGTCCCACTACCGGTATCAACCGGGGCTACCGGGAACACATGCTGCGGGATGACAGCACCCTGGCCCGGTATACCTCAGCCAGCGCGCTTGCGGTCTACCGGGGAGACCGGCTCCCCGATGAACTGCGCAGTAATGTGTTTGTCCCCGAGCCGGCGGGCAATCTCGTGCAGCGACTGGTCGTCGAGAAGCAGGAGGACGGCTCCCTCTTCGGCTATAACCCGTATGAAGATCTCGAGACGGACTTTCTGACGTCCACCGACGAACGGTTTCGCCCGGTAAATATGTACTCCTCCCCCGACGGAACGCTCTATATCGTCGACATGTACCGTGGAATTATCCAGCATGGTCAATTCCTGACTAATTATCTCGAAACAGAAATTAAAAAACGAGGACTGGAGAAACCGGTGGGACTCGGGCGGATTTACCGGGTTGTTCATGAATCAGGCGAGCCGTCCGATCCTCCCCGGCTTTCGTCTAAATCGCCGGAGGAGCTGGTCGACTACCTCGACCATCCGAACGGATGGTGGCGCAACACGGTGCAGCGGTTGCTCGTCGAGCGCCAGGCCGATGACGTTGCAGTGGAACTCCGCGAGCTGGTCCAAAGCGCTGAAGAAGACTACACGCGCCTGCACGCGCTGTGGACGCTCGACGGACTGAATGCCATCGATGACCAATCCCTGCAATCTGCCCTGTCGGACCCTTCCCCTCACTTGCGGGCTGCGGCTATACGTATTGCAGAACCCCGGTTTGCCGGCCCGGATCCGACTTATACTAAAACCGTCATGGAGCTTGTAGACGATCCCACTCATATTGTACGGCGACAGCTGGCGGCCTCCGCCGGAGAGTTCCCCGCGGACAGCAGGGACGAGGCTTTTCTGGATATCATCAACAGGTATGGAACCGACCCGATGGTTGTAAGCCTGGTAATCAGCGGACTACCCGATCGGGAGTTTGCCTTCCTGGAACAGCTCCTGGATGAGGCATCCGGCCGTGAAGGCACCCGGCTGGCAGCTCAGGAAATAGCAGAAGTGGTCCTGCATTCCGGGTCGGATGCGGACACCCAGAGGCTGTTGGACTGGATTGCAGACAGCGGTAAGTCGGACTGGCAACGGGAGTCCCTGCTGGCAGCCCTGGAAGAGGGGGCCCCGGAATCTTCCCCCGAGCGTGTTCGGCTGCTTGAACTTGATCAGAAACCGACCGTGTTACTGGCTTCAGCCAATTCAGATTCAGAAGACCGGCAAATAGCCGAACGGATCAGCGAGGTGATCGATCGGCTGGGCTGGCCCGGAAAACCGAGAACCGAACCCGAGTCGGAGCCGCTGACCCCCGATGAGAAAAAACGATTTGAACGCGGCAAGGATCTGTATTCCACTTCCTGCGCCACCTGTCATCAACAGAACGGGCAGGGTATAGAAGGGATGGGCGTGCCGCTGGTTGACTCAAAATGGGTACTGGGACAGGCCAGTCACTTGATACGCATTCTGCTCGACGGCAAAGAGGGAGACATGCGCATGCCGCCGGCGGGACATCATTCTGACGAGGAGCTTGCGGCGATCGCCACGTATCTCAGGCGGGCATGGGGACATGAGGAGAGCCCTGTAACCCCTTCTGCCGTCAAGGAAGTCCGGGGAGCTTCGACCGGCCGCGACGAACCCTGGACGGAAGAGGAGTTAAACGAACACCGGCACTGAGAGGCTGGAAGATCCAATCATCCGATGACTAAGCTCTGCTATTGGTCCTCAGTCTCCTCAACCAGAAGGTCGATAATAAGCAACATATTTCGGAGAATATGAAACGGATCCTTCACCGGCAGGGCTGCAATTTTATCAATGGGCGCTCCCTTCCGGTCGCGGATCTGAATCCATTCTCCTATTTTCTTATCGGGGTTTGGAAATGTCTCAAAAACATAATCCCGCATCATTTCATAGCGGCGCAGTATCTTTTTATTTCCGGTGAGTGCATAGGATACCAGGGTGGCATACAAAGCTTCGGAATGAGGCCACCACAGTTTCATATCCCAGGTATCCAGAATCAACTGTTCATACTTTGTAGATTGCTCTCTCCCCTTCGGTTTGCCTCCTTTTTTATCGACAAATCTCAGGAGTCCCCCGTAGGTGGGATCCCACCCCAGGTCGATCGCTTTTTCGATGGCCCGCACCGCTTTATGGATATACCCCGGCTGATCTGTCTGCTGCGCTGTGTGTATGACAAACCACATCGATTCAATGGTATGACCCGGATTCAGGTGGCGAGACAACAGGATTTCGTCCTCGGACGACGGATCATCGGGCAGCATTTCGGCGACCCGGTGGTCCTGTTCCCGGTAAAAATCATCCATTACATCTTTCATGTACGACACGCTGTGCTTCTGCAGCTTTGCCTCTTCCGGATGCCTTAGTTTCCGGGCTGCTTCTGCTAATTCCTGGGCCACATTAAGCATGATCATCGGAATCGAATGGGCTCGGTACCCCTGCGGTATGGGATAGGGTTCTGTACGTATATTCCCCTCCTCTATCCGCTCCCTTATGTGGTTATACAGCTGCAGGGCTCTTTCAAACCGATCATTGTCATCGGACACGGCTGCAAATTTTCCCAGTCCGAGAGCGACAAAACAATCCGCATACAGGCTGGTGTCGAATCCCTCACCCGGAATGCTTTCTTTCTTTTTTCCCTCCTCGTTAAGCACATAAGCACAGTTCCCGTTTTCAAGGAAGACGTTGGCTTCCAGGAAACGCGCGGTTTTTGTCAGGTGATCGAGGTAGTCTTCCCGCTCCCCTTGCAGCTTATTTTCGGATATCATCTGGGCTATCTTGGACCATAGCCACAGGAACCGGCCCTGCGACCAGGTATATTTATCCGTGCTTACCAACTCGTCGCCCGTATTGTTATAACAGGTGTATATTCCGCCATGCTCATGATCCAGCGCCCGGCTCCAGAACGGCAGCAGGACCTCTTCCACATGTTCCCGGTAAAAGTCCAATTGCTCTGTATTCATATCCATCTTATCAGAGAATCTCTTCAACGATCTCTTTTTTGTCCAGTTCCAGTTTATCCAGCATACTGTCCACCTCGGCAGGCACTTCATTATTTCGGTTCAACCATCCGTACAAGACAAACAATATAAAGGATACAAATAAAGGCGAGGCAATCTCCACCACCTGTATCGTGTCAACGCCGTATTTGGCCACGACAAAGGCGATTAATCCCCCAACAATGGAAATGATCGCCGCTTTGGAATCGCAATGACGGAAGGTAGGCAACAGGCCTAAAATCATGGGCACGGAAATGGGTCCCACTATGGCGGCAAACCAGCTGATAATCAGTCCCAAAACCCCTCCGAATGATTCTGCGTTGATCGCAATCACCAGGGTCAAGGCCGTAAATACGAAGGTCGACCACCGGGCAAGGCGCAGGGACTGTTTTCGCTTCAGGTTTTGAAACTTTTTAGAAAGGTTGGGCAGAATGTCGCGGGTAATGACCGAGGAAATCGTATTGGCATCGGAGGAGGTCATGGACATCGTATTGGCAAACA
>NZ_JBEPWZ010000023.1:0-22390 GCF_041642155.1 Fodinibius sp. | reverse complement strand
TAAACCCTATTGAGTTTCGTAAAAAAGATTATTCAATCTCATGATCACTGGGGGTGTGGTCAAGCTTCTGATCGATAAATTGATAGGCCTCCAATCTGACCTCTGTCGGGAAATCATGTTCCGCCTCCGGATAGCGAACCTGCAGGTTATCCTCCGCATCTAAAAAGCGGTAAACTTCCACCGAGGCTTCAATTCCTTTTTTTACGCCTTCTACGTCAAAATTACCGTCATTGACCGGGGAATTAGAGAAAAAAGGGCGGGGAGCAAGGGCCGCAATAATTTCGTGGAAATCAAAGGGTATCTTGTCACCATCCAATCCATATTTATCACGGAACAGGGGCATATATCGATCTTGCGCAAAAGGTCCTAATCGTCCTCCGTACTCTTCATGGGCCACCTGTCCAATGTCATAATAATCCATTTGCGTCCACCCACAACTAGAGACCACAACTTTTAACCGCGGGTCAAAAGCGGCGACAAACATAGCGTTGTGTCCCCCAAGTGAGTGTCCCAGTACGCCTATTCTCTCCGGATCGACATCCTCTCTGGCCTGTAGCACATCAACGCTGCGCATATGATTAAAGATCCCCTTCATGGTGCCAGACTCGTACCGATCACTGCTGAAATCATAATCTCGCAATTCACCCATACTCGGGTAATCAGGGGCGATAACAATATATCCTCTCTCGGCCAGTTCTTTCGCCTGGGCCCGATTAGCCCGTGGACTTTCCCCATCAACCAGTCTTTTTCCGCCATCACCGGTCCCATGCAACACAAGCATGGCAGGGTGTTTACCGGATATGCTTTTCCGAAAAGGAAGGTACAAGTAGGCCGGTACAATTTCCCCTTCCGCCGCAGTAAACCGTATGGTCAACCTATAATAACGGTCCGTTTCCAGGGTATCAGACACTTGGATATTCAAGGAAGGCAGCCCGGTTCGCGGGGGCAATTCCCCCATCACGTCTTCCATGCCCCGTAGAATTTGCCAGCGTTCTTGCTCCCACTGAGCCATATTGGTGATACGCTGTTCCTCACCGCTGGCATCACGAAACTGAAAAGAGTCCATTGATTCAGAAGATTTCATGCAACTGACTATGCAAAATGTAATTAGCGGCACCAGGAATAATACTGCTTTACGATGATATCTATACATATGTCGTTATTTAGGGAGTTATGAGGAGGCAGACATAGTAGTTAATTTAGATCTTACCGTAAGAACGAGTAAACCCAGCAAAGACCTGTCTTAACTTCTATTCGATTTAAACCAGATACTGGTCAAAAAGTTGGTAGGCCTGCATACGCTCCTTCTTTGGAAAAGCATGCTCGGCGTCGGGATGCGCTATCTGCAACCGTTCGGGAACATCATAGAGTTCATAAATTTGCATAGCCGATTCAACGATAGTCGCCGCGCTCTTCCATTTAAAATTACTATCCTGAAGGGGAGCATTAACAAAACAAACACGTGGAGCCAATGCTGCAATCATCTCATGAAAATCAAAAGGTATTTCCTCAAGCGCATAATTTTCTATGTTCGGCATATATCGTTCCTGGGACCAGCCGCTAATATCCCCGTCCATATAGTCAACAAATGAATCGAAACCACAACTTGAAACGACAACCTTGATCCGTTCTTCAAATACGGCAGTAAAAATAGAGTTGTGTCCACCAAGCGAGTGCCCGATTGAGCCATATTCTCCACTGCGCACAAACGGGAGCTGATCCAGAAGATCAAGTGCACAAACATTATTCCAGATAGCTTTCATAGTACCACTTTGATAACCAAGTTCATCAAGATGGGGATTATAAGCCCCGAGAATGGGGTAAGAGGGCACAAGTATCACATATCCCTGCTGAACCAATTCCCGGGGCCAGTCTCTATAGTCATCCCAGACGGGAAACTTCTTCTTTTCAAGAGTATCCTCTCCAAATGTTACCTGACTTTGTCCTGTACCGAGAGGGCTGAGAAGTGCTGGAAATCGAGTATCAGAATTAAGCGCCTCTTTCGGTATAAGCAGGTAGGCGGGAACCCGTTCCCCTGCATCAGCCGAATAGGAGATGTAGCGTATGATATACGAGCCTTCATCAACTTCCCAATTAATACTGGGATCCAGGGGGACACGCTGCTTCTTCCCGGGGAATGGTCCCATCACTGTTTGCATGGCGCTCAAGATACTCTCTTTGCGCTGAAGCCAATCGCTAAGGGCCTGAACAGGACGGATTTCTCCTTTTTCATCACGATAAATCAGCAGATTTTCACGATCCAGCCTTGTTTCCTCCTGTCCATCTTCAGTGGTAGCGTAGCGCATACAAGCGGGGGCAACTCCAGAAGCACTCACACCCAGTACGGCTGCATACCTTAAAAACCGTTTACGACTAATCCCGTTACCTTTTACCTCCACTTTGTGTGATCCAAGGACATCATTTATTGTTTCTCTCATTTCATAATTCATTTAGCATTTCAGCAAGATATACGATGATTACTGGTCATCATTTTACAAAAATTGTCTACAGAACCTATGTCAAACTGAAAATTAGTTCTGATATAACCCAAATAAAGTCTTCACCTATTTTTAAATCCCCGAAAACTGATTTAACCTTTAACCACTATATGAGTAAAAGCTCTGTCTATGGCTAATTTGCCAGTCCTGTCTGGTAGCCAGGTTCCGGGATTTCTTCAATCGGAGGTTCATTATTTTGAGCACCGGCATACCCGCGATTTTGGTTTACGGTACCAAAGACATTAGAATTGATGATTCCATCATCTATGGGCCACTGAAAATGGCGGGGTTCAATGTTGGGTGCTTCCCCAAGAACAACAGGTGCGGGACTGATGTGGTATAGATTATTAAGATTATAAACCCTGTCATAAAACCAATTGTTTTCGTGCAAATTATCCGGACTATATCCATTCATCCCTTGAGCAGCCATAATATGGGAGACTCTGTTTAATTCGTTTTGCCTTGGTTCTTCGGCATACAGCTCTCGAGCCCGTTCATCAAATATATAATCAATGTCCACATCACCAGCTGAAATTAATGGGGCATTTGCACGTTCTCTTATCATATTAATATCATCAGCAGCTGCCTGTATATTCCCCTTCCAATAGTATGCTTCGGCCCTTAAAAGATACGTTTCAGCCAAACGATATATATACCAGTCAGCATGACCACCATTTGGTAAAGACGCCGGATTTTGCTCTGGTGAATAAACCTTGTAGAAAGGCCATGCAAAGAGCGTATACACGCTATCCGATGGATTTGCCATCCACTCCCCTTTCATGGGATCACCAAAATCAGGGGAATCCGGATTGTTTATTGTTATCTCATGCTTATCAATCCAGTTGATATCAGCCCGACGCAGATCGGGGGTATTGCTCCAATGGTAACCATCCTCTTCCCAGATGTCATACATATGCCAATCACTTGCTGCATGATCAGGATTCCCATTTCCCAAAGTGTCATGCATCGCTCCTCCCCGTACAAAAGCTACATTACCCTCACTATCTCTATTATTGGAATGCCACCAGGAAGCGGTGTATATTCGCATGGAATAACTACCGGCAGTTCGTGCCTCCTCGGGCGCTTCAAATCTGTCAACGGTAGCGAGGATGGTTTCGGTGTTTGCGGAAATATTTTTGTTGTATGGGCGGTGTAGATCCCATAGTAAATTACGTTTTGGATCATCAGCATCTTCCCCGAACCGCTCGGTCATTAAGGAATACGGTCCATTGATAACCCTGGTTGCTGCTTCAATGGCTAAATCCCACTCCATATTAGCAAGATATATTTTTGTCAAAAGATGATTTCCAGCTCCCAGCGTTATTTTATGTGGTCCTTTCGCTTCGGAAAGATATTCTATAGCGAACTCCATATCCGCCTGGATACGGTCAAGTATGGCCCAACGGCTATGGGTATTATAATCAAGAGTTGCGCCACGAACTTCTTCAGAAACAAAGGGCAAATCACCATAATTGTGAACCATCCGATAATACCAGTACGACCGATGCCATAAGGCCTCAGCTAAAGCTTTGTTTCTGCTTTGTTCATCTTCCCATTCAATATCATCAATCCTTGTTATTACGGTATTTGCATCCTTTACATAATTGAACATATTGTTTAGCTGGTTCACAAATTGCTGATACCGATCGGTACTGGGAGTCAAGTTGGTAAAATCCATCTGCAAAAGAGGAGATCCCGTTTCCGAAGCATGAAATTGATGGGATATGTTATCTTTCTGTCCAGCATGTTCGCTCAGCAAATTTTTCTTCATTGTAACCAGGGTAGCTTCAAGTCCTGATCTGTCCAGAAATACATTTTCAGGTGCAAAAAATGATTTAGGTTCTGGTTGGAGGAAATTCTCTGAACATGAGCCTATAAAAATCAACACGATTGAGAATACCAACACATTTGTTATTAGTCGTTTCATAATGAGGATATTTTATTGTATTGCATTTCTTTCAATTTATATAGACCCAAGGACTATATGGATAGACTCAATCCAATGGTAAAGGTCCTTGGCATTGGGTCATGTCCTGATTCCGGATCCCATCCGGGCCAGTCGTCAAAACTGTATATATTTCGCGCAGAACCGAACACTCGTACGCTTTGCATTAATATCCGCTGCGCAAGTTCTGAAGGTAAATTATAAGAAACAGACAAGTTCTGAATCCTAACAAAAGATGCAGGCTTATAAAGCATTATCCCTCCCCCAAACGGCTGCGTTGACTTTGATAGGACAGGCCATTCATCCGAACGATTTTCAGGTGTCCAATAAGGATAATTAGGCGTGCTTCTACGATCAAAAGTAGACCATCCTGATAACGCCTGAGGAAATGGAAGGATATGACCAAGATCAGCGCGCACAAACAAAGACGCAGAAAAATTTTGCAAAAAGTCCACTTCATTTTGCAGGCCTATTCGAAATCGAGGTTCGGTATGACCTATAAATCTTTTATCCTCTAATGCTTCATAGGTACCACTATCGTCCAAATCACGGGCTTTGACGTCTCCCGCTCTTAAATTGTATTCAGATGCCTGTTCTACCTCCTCTTCCTGCCACATGCCAAGAACATCATAATCCCATACGGCGTGAATAGAACGGCCGGGGAACCACTCATTTTCAAAATCCGGTACTTCCCCCTCATATTGTTGTCCGGCCAACGTATATGTTCCTGTCTCACCGTAAAGAGATTTAATATTGTTACGATTTAGAGAAAAATTAAGAGATGATCTCCAGTTAACATTCGATGAGTTAATATTTCTGGTACGTATGGTTGCCTCGAATCCCTTGTTACCGAGTTCTCCTAGATTGGTTGTCACATTATCAAATCCAGTAATAGAGGGCAAAGAGCGATTAACCAACAGGCTCGTAGTTGTCATGTCATAATAATCCAGCGTCAGGTTAATCCGATTATCTAATATGCCAACGTCCATACCAACATTTATCGACTCTGTTTCCTCCCAGGCTAAACTTGGATTTGCCAGGGAAGAAGTTGAGACTCCCATTTCAACTTCGGATCCATTGTAGAATTGGTTGGCACTTAATTGGGCAAGAGAGGAATAAGCCCCAATATCCCGGTTACCATTTTGTCCCCAGGAAAACCTCAATTTTAACTGACTGATAAGATCAACATCAAAAAACGATTCATCCGAAAGGTTCCATGCCAGAGCAACGGCAGGAAAAACTGCTCTCGGATTCTCTTGACCAAAAGCAGAATAACCATCTCTTCGAACTGATGCCGTAAGCAGGTATTTATCCAACAGCGTATAGTTCAATCGGGCCATCATACCATCTCCGGTCACCTTGGTATCCTGGGCCGACAGGGATGGGTTTATTCCAAATTGAATCCCGGAATATCCAAGATTAGTTGTCGGCCGGAAGGTATTATTTGAAGTGCTTGTCTGCCATGTCTTTCCTTCCTCAACGGTGTAAAGTAATGTTAGATCAACGTCATGGATACCAAAGGTCTGCTCCCATGTCAACAGATTGTCAAGCATCCATTCAAATTCATGAAAATCCAGCCGGGTAGCCCGCCCATCTTCATAAGATCTCCCGCCAATAATAGTTTCAGGCGACCAAAAATTATAGTCTCTGATTGTTTGAATCCGAGGCTGAAAAGAAATCTTATGAGTGATCCCATAGGGTAGGAAAAACTCAGTAAAAATGGAACTAAACGCACTGTTAATGATCCTGTTTCTATCTTGACCCAGTGTATTAATGAGTGGATTCTGTGCATTTTCAGATCCCCCCGGGAACCACTCCAGATCACCGTCCTCATCATAAATTTTTCCATACGGGGTAACCAGAAGCATTTGGCCTAAACTGGCTTCTGTTACACTTTCGTCCCGATTAGCATACTGCGCGTTTATCCCCGCGCTTAACCAATCTGTAACCTGAAAATCCAAGTTTAACCTGGTCTGAATAGTTTCAAATTTATCACCTTGTATAATGCCTTCATTATCTATTTGATTAATAGACCAATAATATCTGGCATTTTCTGTTCCTCCGGCAATACTCAGATCGTTATCAAACCGTAATCCAGGTGGCATAACTTCATTAAACCAATCTGTAGTTCTTCCGGACTGGTAATTTTCAATTTCACCACCATAAAAATTAAGGCGATTTAACCACTCAACCGTATCATCTGAGTTGGGAGAGCCAACTGTTGATCTCCAATCTTCGAGCGTAATACCATCTGGCAATTCATTCGGATTCATAAAGTGATATTCAGGAAAATCAGTCGGAACAGTCCGATAATAATCCGTCCTGAAATCTATATAATCCTGGGGTCCCCGGGGCCCATAATTCCGGCTGGCTACCTCTGTGCGCCCTACCCTGGAAGTGAATTCGATGGTAGGCTTTCCTATATCACCTTTGGTCGTAGTTATCAATATTACCCCCGAGGCAGCTCTTGCACCATATACCGCGGCAGAACTTGCATCTTTTAACACATCGATTGTTTCTATATCATTGGGGTTAATATCCCTTATACTGCCATTGTAAACTACTCCATCCAGGACCACCATCGGCTCAGTACCGGCAGATAAAGATGTGGGGCCCCGGATTTCCAACGAACTCCCTCCGGCAGCTGATGTTCCCTGATTAGCGTTAAATCCAGCGATAGTTCCCGCCAGCATATCCGTTACATTTGTCACGCTTTGATTCTGAAAGTCTTCGCCTTCTATGCGATCAACAGATCCGGTAAGATCCCGTCTTTCCTGCGTCCCATATCCAACTACGATTACTTCATCCAGTCTTCCCAGATCCCGTTCCAGAACGACATCAATAACCCTCTGTTCTCCCACTGTTATGTTCTGGGTTCTATACCCTATGAAAGAAAACACAAGAACAGATTCAGGTCCCGGTACTTCGAGGCTATATTCACCCTTTGTGTTAGTAGAAGTCCCAGTCGTTGTTCCCTCAACCGAAATATTAACTCCCGGTAGTGGCTCCCCAGACTGAGCGTCGGTAACAGTACCACTTATCTCCTCCTGAATCTTATCCAATAGCTGAACCGAAACACGTTGCTGCGGTTCATCGGCAGATTTATTGAATAATGAAGCCGTCGCTCCAATCGAATTTAACTGGCCAGCATAAGCTGCCTGCCCCATTAGGATAAGTCCGGAACACAACAAGAGAAGTACTTTCTGGATTGTCTTCTTTTTCATATCGACTTTCTCGTATCCCTTATTTTTGATCATAACCCTTCCGATTAATTATTATATGATGCCTAAAATAATCCTTTATTTTGGTCCCGAATATTAAAGAGAGTATATCTACTTCAATCAGGCAATTTGCTCATTGTTCATTCTTAGCTCAAACTATTCGCTTTTAAAATCATGGTTACCACTTCTTTCAATTCGGCTTTTTCATGGCTTCTGCTAATTAAAAACCCTTTAGCCTATTGCTTTGGAGTAAAAATGTGCTTGAACTTACCATTAACTAGATTCAAGCTTTCCCAAATAATTTTAGCCGAATTTCAAGCTATATTACATGATTTTTGGCATTTGCATACTCAATCTTTCAGAAAGCCCCAATACGCTGAAATTGTTAAGAGTCAGAAGAGTACTGGCCACATGTTTGGTATTCCCTTTTTCAGATCACTTTTCCTTTTAGCACGTCAGCCTGCGATCCATTAATACTCAAATCTTTGCGGTTTATGCCTTCTCTAATAGTACTACAGATGCCAATCGCAAAAGTATTACGCTAAATTTATTTTTTTTTAAATAGATCTGATACAAGGGAGATTACTTTTTTTCTTCCTTTTTTTGCAAGAAATTCCGAACAGAATAAGACAGACAAACTGTAATGAGAAAATAGTTGAAAGGGTATCATTGCTTTCAAGAAAGAAAACACATGGCCTTGACTTTTTTCCATACCTTTTTGGGTCAAGCCAACACGAGGGACAAAATATTTTGAACGAATGCGCAGGCAGTGAAAGCAATTTATCCAGCCGGCAACGTTTTTTGGATTCCGTTTTTGTGTCGTTCCAAAAAAGTGACTATAAAGTAGTATAAAAAGACTTAACAACTCTTCAACTCCCCGTCTCTCTGTTTATATTCATGCGCACATACTCTTTTATAAAGGTAGACGCCTTATAGTACTGTGATTTTACGGTGTGGACGGAGATGTCCATGTAAGCTGCTACTTCCCTGTTGGTTAGTCCCTCTTCCGTACGCAATTCAAAAACTTCTCGCCTCTTTTCCGGAAGCTGTTCAACAGCCACTTGATAGAGTCCCCTGTATTCCGAAAGCTCAATAACATTAGCGGCTTCCAACCGGTTGGTCTTCTTTTCGTAGAAATGTTTAATGTGTTTTTTCAGCCTTCGCCTGTCTTTGTCGATGACATTCAACACATGATTTTTTACGGCAGTGAACAAGAAACCCCTTAGCGATCCGGATAGCCTGAGTTTTTTTCGTTCGTTCCACAGGGCGACAAACACTTCGTGGACGGCGTCTTCGGCCAGCGACTTGCTGCGCAGGTATTTGAATGCCAGCCTGAATAATCGCTTGTGATACTTCAGATAGATACTTCTGAAAGATGTTTCATCTCCTTTCTTCAGCTTTTGCAGAAGTATTTTATCCCCATCATCACCTGACCCCATTGTTCTGTTCATTTTGTAGTATTCTGCCCGAAAAATTTACATTTGCCTTCCACGGCTCCTCCCATCCCAAAAGACTGCCCAAAAGTCACCCTGAAAATTCATAACCCAAATTGGAAATACGTTCGACCATTCCCGAAGTATTATATTTTATAATTGCAAATTTCACAATTAAATCCAAAAACATAATGCAGCGAATTTTAATAAAGTGATCAATAGTCCATCAGGCAAGCCATTCAGTGTATAGACAATAGCTGCAATCTCTTTTATTCTATCATCTCCGCAGCCCAGTCAACCATATCCTCTTTCATTTCCGGAGAAAGCCTGTTGTAATCCTCCGGCTTTTCGAGGCGGAGGGCACCCCCGGCTCCAAATAACTGGTAGACCTCGGCAGCTTCATCCACCGCCCGGGTGACATCCTCCGATGAATTGTACTGGTCCCACGTCGGAGCCGTAATCAACACCGGCCGGGGGGCAATGGAGGCGAGGATCTCGTGGTAGTCATAGGGAATCCTGTCTTCGTTCCCGACGAAAAAGCCCAGGCGGGGGAGCAGTCCGTGCAGATGTGAATAGCGATATATTCCTTCCGCGGTTTTGCCGGGGTAATCGGTGCGCATGGGCGTAAAACCCGCAACGGAAATAACGCCGGCAATGCGATCGTCCAGGGCCGCACTATACAGACCAACGGTGCCTCCCAGGGCATAGCCGCCGACAAAGAGGTTATCATGGTCCAGATAATCCACGGCGGCTAACTCGTCAACAGCCCACCGCACATCAGCAACCATGCGTCCCATCCTGGACCACCGGGGAAATCGCTCATAGAACAGCCGCCCTTCTTCTATGCGGGTTCCGAAACCGATCTGGTCAAACACATAGACAGCAAATCCCCGGTCCGTGAACCGGTTGATCAAATCACCCGAACGAAGAAAACCGGTAGAATAGGTATACTCGTGAAGAAACACCATCACCGGCAGGTCATTGTCCACCGGTGCGCCCTCCCCGTCGGCGGGATAATACAGTCGCCCGAAGGAGATGGGACGGCTTCCCACGGATTCATCCACCCCGGGCAACCCGAGAACATCCCGCTTGTAATCCGGCTGCGGGCCCGGACTCAGGGAAGGCGGCTCTGTACCCAGGCCCCAGCTGATGCGGGATCGGATCTCTTCTCTTTTTTTCTCCCATCCTTTGGTGTTGTCTATCTGCTCCCGGCCCGGGCCTTCCAGAATATCATCTATCCCTTTGGACGGGTAATCCAGAGGATTGATCATCTCCCCGGACAATCCCAGCCATTTTGAAAAGGTATAATCGTAATACAGCTTATTCTGTGGTTCTGTATTGCCTCGCTCAAAAACGTAATCGAAGAAATCCAGGTATCGCTCCATATCCCTGGACGCCGGGGCATGAAATCCTTCTCTCAGATCAATCGCTATGTTCTCTTCAGCGCCCAAAAATTCATACACCGACTTGGCCGACCGGTAAGCCTGTTCAATGCCCCAGGGATCTGCGGCGTGCTCGTTGATCGAAGAGGTCAACATGAGCCCCCGGGGAGCAACCAGGGCCATAAGCGAGTTCTGGTCGACGGGCAATTTGTGCTCTCGTCCCACAAAAAAGCGAAGCCTCGGATGAAGCCAGTGAGGTCGCACCCGGGTAAGCAGCTCGATGGATTCGTTGTTATATTTAGCCGACGTGTAGCGAAATGGATGCTCACCTCCCGTCCCCCCGCTGATCGGTACCACGGCTTTGATGCGGTCGTCATAAGCGGCTGACCAAAGGGCGGACTTCCCGTTGCGCGAGAGTCCCGTAAGTGCTATCTGGTCGCGGTTTACGTGCGGGAGAGTATGCAGGTAGTCTATCGTCCGGGACGCAGACCAGGCCCAGCGCATAATCGTGGTGAAATCATAGTCCGGCCACCAGATATCGGCATACGCTTCACTGTCGTCAGAAAGTCCATATTTGGGATCCGTAGCAGCAAATCTGACGCCGATATACCCCCGGCGGACGGCCGCCTGTACCCAGTCGTAGCGGTCCTCTTTCCAGGGACACATGAAAACCGGAAAAGGTCCCTCTCCAGGGGGGATCAGCAAGGTAATGCGAAGTTCCGCCTCGTGGTCCGGTCCGAATCTGAGGAGAAGATCCTGCTCGGTCAGTTCTCCGATTTGGCGCTCGTCAAGCAGTTCCGCCGTCAGATTATCAGGGGGCGGGGGGACCGTCCCGGTTATCCAGCGCTGGGCCTGTTCCTTGATCCATTGCCGCTTTTTCCGCCACTGACTGATCGTCTCCACCGGAATATGCTCGTCTCCTTCATCCAGCACCAGGGGATCCGGGAGGAACGGCAGAGAGGGCATCTCATCAAAATCCGGTGGCAGCTCCCCGGTGCGCTCCACCCAGGCCGTCCAGGTAGAATCGACCGGGGTCGGGGGCAAAGCATTCACATTTCTCTGCTGGTCCGGCAACAATACCTCCTGCAGCTGCTCCAGATATTGTTGCCGGTCCTCTTCCCCCCTCTGTGCATGAGCACTTGAATGGGATATATGAATAAAACCAACACACCCTAACACCACAACTATTAAAATATTAGCAATGCCCTTGCCCATAGTGACTAATTTTAAATATAAAGTATTTGTTTGTGGCTGAAGCCGTTAAAAAACAAGTATAGAATAATGACCTGATTTTTTAAAATAATAAATATAGGTTAAGCGGAAGAAGAGTTATTTATATCCACTGAAACCTAACCCGCATGAGTTCCCGTAACGGCCGGACTGATCTTTTTTCCTCGAAACTTGGACTAATCCTGAGCGTGCTGGGGATTGCTGTGGGAACCGGCAATATTTGGCGCTTCCCGCGCATCGCCGCACAAAACGGCGGACCAGAGGGGGCGGGGGCTTTTCTGATTGCCTGGATCTGCTGCCTGTTTCTGTTTTCTATTCCCCTGATTATTGCCGAATACGGCATCGGGCGCCACGGCAGAAAAGGAGTCATTGGTTCCTTCATTAAGCTGGTGGGAAAAAAATACGGCTGGATGGGAGCGTTCATCGGCTTTATCGCTACCGCCATCATGTTCTACTACAGCGTGGTAGCGGGATGGGCGCTTTTCTACCTCGTGGAGTCGGTCACCTCCAGCCTGCCCGGTAGCATGCAGCAGGCCAACATGGTCTGGGAAGGGTTCCAGGGATCGCTCTGGCCCTCGGTTTTTCACGGCCTGATGATGGGATTCGGCGGTTTTGTGGTCGTCAGGGGGATCTCTTCCATTGAACGTATCAATAAAATACTCATTCCCTCGCTGCTGCTGGTCGTTGTCGTATCGCTGATTCGCGCCGTTATGCTTTCCGGGAGCGCGCAGGGGCTGCAGTACCTGTTTACCCCCGACTGGTCTACCCTGACGGAACCCCGCCTGTGGCTCGAGGCCCTTACCCAGAACGCCTGGGATACCGGGGCCGCGTGGGGACTCATTCTCACCTATGGCGCCTATATGCGCAGCCGCGATGACATCACCATCAGCGCCTTCCAGACCGGCATTGGCAATAACATCGTATCCCTGCTGGCGGCGATGACGATTTTCGCCACTGTTTTCGGCACGCTGGGCAGCAGCATGGGCAACAGCGAAATTCTGGAGGTCATGAAAACTTCGGGTCCGGCTTCGACGGGGCTTACGTTTATATGGATGCCCCAGCTGTTCAACGAGATGGCCGGGGGACCTCTTTTTGCGATCCTCTTTTTTCTGGGCTTAACTTTTGCCGCCTTTAGCTCCCTTATATCAATGATTGAACTGGCCAGCCGCGTATTTGTGGATATGGGATTTTCCCGCAAAAAGTCCACTGTTTTTATCTGCCTGTCCGGCTTCCTGCTGGGAATGCCTTCGGCCCTTTCGCTTGATATTCTCGCCAACCAGGATTTTGTTTGGTCGGTGGGACTGATGGTCTCCGGAGCCTTCATGTCCTTTGCAATTATTCGCTTCGGTCCAGACCGCTTTCGCGCGGACATTGTCAACAACGGCCGACAAAAATACACCCTGGGCAGATGGTGGGAAATAATCATCCGGTATGTGGTGCCGGTGGAAGTCATTTCACTGCTCGCCTGGTGGATCTACCTGAGCATTACGGCTTACGCTCCCGACAGCTGGTATAATCCGCTCAGCGCCTTCTCGGTAGCTACCATCGCCCTGCAGTGGGGCATCGTTATGGCACTCTTCTACTTCTATAATGGGACCCTCGCCGACAAAACCACCGGCAGCCGGGAAACCAACTCTGGGTAAAATGATATTTTTTCCGGCCGTTCAGCCTTTTTTAAGAGGCTTTTACAAGACAAGAAATTTTGGTTAAGATCAAAGCCCGAGTGCTTTCTAAACTGGAGTTTATTAGCCATAAGTGAGGATTTTAAAATTGCAGGAGTGTTGAGACTGGGCAAAATGAACTGTTTTGCTGAGCTTTCTTCTCATTAAAAGCTGAAACAGATTATAATTGCTCCCGAATTTTTGTATTATGATACCATCCCGAAATAAAAAAAGTCAGCCAATGAATACCATAGTCCAAAAGGGGTGTTTAGCATGCCTGTTGCTTGTAGGAACTGCAACGTTATGCCAGGCTCACCCTACCTATCCCACAGAATATGAGACTTCAATATCCCCATCCATCCCGTTTTGGGAGGCTGATACAGATACCCTGTCCCTGCCTTCACACAGTGAGTACGAGGATGCTCTTTCTACCCTCCTCGAAGCTTGCCGCAACGAGGGATACGCGATAGATGAGCTGCTCCGGGATGAACGGTTTACAATTTATGAAGGTATCGGAGATCGTTTTCGGAAATCGGCAGAGCGAAAGTCCATAAATCTCGAAGAGTACAAACAGATTCTGGGTTTTGATGAGAAGAAAAGGCGGGGTGCGGATTTCATGCGCAAGCATGCCGATCAGCTGCAAAAAGCGCAGGAGAAGTATGGTATCCCGAAATACGTGATTACCGCCATCATCGGTATTGAGTCGGATTTCGGTGAAAACATCGGCAGCTATAATCCTTTCAACGCCTACGTATCGATGTACGCCGTGGATTACCGGGCCGATTTTGCGAAGGCGCAGCTGCTGGAACTGCTGGACTTCGCTCAACGAAAGGACATCGATCTGTTTGAACTGAAATCCAGTTATGCCGGGGCGATGTCTTTCGCGCAGTTTATTCCCTACTCCCTGAATAAATGGTTTGTCGGCGATGACATTTTCAATATGGACGATAACATTATGTCGGTGGCCAATTATTTAGCCCATTTTCAACAGCGAACCAACGACCTGCGGACCTCCGTACTGCGCTATAACCCCAGTGGGCTGTATGCCGATGCCGTGTTGGATCTTGCCAAAGCGTTCGAGACCGAAACAACGACCCTGAATGCCTCAACCGCTGATACAGATTAGATTATTTACGGGTTATTTGTTACTGGTTGCCATTGTCAATCCCTCAATTAGCTTGACCGTTATTATTGATTATTAGTTACATTCTCGTGCAGTATCAATGAGTTTGGGTTGGAGGATGTCTATCCCAGAATTCAGGGAAGGAGGAGCCTCCAATCTCTACCTAACTTTCAGCTTCGAAATTTTCTACTTTCACCTCGGACTCACAAGTCACAGCTCGTAACTCGTAACTCCGCTTTCGGTGATCATGATGAGCTGTTTAAAATCCTGCGTGGGGTAATTGCCCTTACTGCCCAGTAATCCATGGATATGCTTTTCCGGTGCGGTCAGTTTCCAAACCGGCTCCCCCTCCTGTTGGGAAAAGGCATAAAAGCCTAACCCTTTTACGTTGCCTGCAATACTCGAGACATTACCAGACATCGTGTCAGGCATCCGGGAGGACGGGCAAATAAAAAAAGCCCCACTCTTCCGCATCGCGAAAAAGTGAGGCTTTATCTTATATCTTATACCTACAGGGTGTCTAAACCCGAGGCGTAGGATCGGGGGCTATATTTACATCATACCGCCCATTCCGCCCATACCTCCGGGCATGCCACCGCCGCCCATTCCGCCGGGCATGCCACCGCCGCCGCCGGCAGGTCCGTCATCGTCATCATCACCTTTGGAAGGTTTCTCTGAGACGAGGGCTTCGGTCGTCAGCATCAATCCCGCTACGGAAGCAGCGTTTTCAAGCGCAGTGCGCGTTACTTTCGTAGGATCGATAACGCCGGCTTCGATCAGGTCTTCATAGGTTTCGGTACGAGCGTTGTACCCGAAAGCATCTTTACCTTCTTTCACTTTCTGTACAACGATAGAACCTTCGGCTCCTGCATTGTTGGCAATACAACGAAGCGGAGACTCAAGGGCACGGCGTACAATGTCGAACCCAACTTCCTGATCGGGATTTTCTCCCTCCAGGCTATCCAGTGCTTTCTGAGCACGCAGAAGTGCTACGCCACCACCAGCTACGATGCCTTCTTCTACGGCAGCGCGGGTAGCATGTAGCGCATCTTCAACACGGGCTTTCTTCTCTTTCATCTCAACTTCAGAAGCAGCACCGATGTTCAATACGGCAACACCCCCGCTGAGCTTGGCAAGGCGTTCCTGCAGCTTCTCGCGGTCATAGTCGGAGGTGGTAGATTCGATCTGACCCTTAATCTGGTTGACACGGGCTTTGATGTCATCATCGGACCCTTGTCCGCCGACAATCGTCGTGTCATCTTTGGTGATATTGACACGATCGGCCGTACCCAGATAGTCAAGCGTAGCATTTTCCAGCTTGTAGCCACGCTCTTCCGAAATAACAGTACCGTTTGTCAGGATAGCGATGTCTTCCAGCATCTGCTTGCGGCGGTCACCGAATCCGGGAGCTTTAACGGCTGCAATTTTCAGCGAACCGCGCAGCTTGTTAACAACCAGTGTAGCCAGCGCTTCGCCTTCTACATCTTCAGCGATAATCAGCAGCGGCTTGCCGGTTTGAATTACTTTTTCCAGGATCGGAAGCAGATCCTTCATATTGCTAATCTTCTCATCAAAGATCAGGATATGAGGCTCTTCCATTTCGGTAACCATATTTTCAGAATCGGTTACGAAATAAGGAGAAAGATAGCCGCGGTCGAACTGCATACCCTCAACCGTCTCGAGATAGGTTTCAGTCCCTTTGGCTTCTTCAACCGTAATGACCCCGTCTTTGCCTACCTTTTCCATCGCATCGGCAATATTCTGACCAATCTCTTCGTCACCATTGGCCGAAATGGAGCCGACCTGCTTGATACTGTCAAGACTGTCGCCTACCGGCTTGCTCATGGTACGAAGTTCTTCGACAATCGCTTTAACGGCGGTGTCGATACCTCGTTTCAATTCCATCGGGTTGGCTCCGGCCGTAACATTCTTCAAGCCGGTTTGAATGATGGATTGCGCAAGAACGGTAGCTGTCGTCGTTCCATCACCGGCATTGTCGCTGGTTTTGGAGGCTACCTCCTTCACCATCTGAGCACCCATGTTTTCTCGCCTGTTGGACAGCTCAATCTCTTTGGCCACTGTGACACCGTCTTTGGTAACGGTCGGTGAACCGAAGGATTTCTCAATTACTACGTTTCGTCCACGCGGACCCAAGGTGACCTTGACAGCATTTGCAAGCTTGTCAACGCCACGCTTTAGTGCATCGCGTGCCTCCATATCATAATGAACTAATTTTGCTGACATAGTTGTCTATTAATTTTTAAGTGTTTGTAATTAGTTTGTTCTAAAAATAAGATGAGATGCTTAGGAAACGATTCCAAGAATATCAGCTTCACGCATTATAAGATATTCATCTCCATCCAGCGTGATTTCCGTGCCCGAGTATTTTCCATAGAGCACTTTGTCGCCTTCTTTTACCGACATGTCAATCTTGGTTCCGTTTTCTACTTTGCCTGGACCTGCAGCAACAACCGTTCCTTCCTGGGGCTTTTCTTTAGCCGTATCAGGGATAATAATTCCGGAACTGGTTTTTTCTTCGGCAGGTTCTGGCTGAACCAAAACGCGATCGCTTAACGGTTTGATTTTAGATTTAGCCATAATTATGACTCCTACAATTTAAGGTTATTAGTTGAAGTTGAAATTCATCGACATCAGCATAATGATGCTGTAAAAATATTTCAATATCGTACAAAGCAAATTACTTTGTTAAGATATATAGGTGAGCAAGGACCGTACCAAACTATGCGGAAAAACTGGATAAAATATCAAATAGCTATTTAAACAGATCAAAGCCCGCTTGAGACCATAATCATACAACTCAGCCCAATTAGATGAAAAGAGATTAGTCGAAATTTCAGGTCAAAATGCCATTTTTTTCGAAATGTGCTGTCAACTTTTCATACTCTGAAGGAGGCCAGGCCTCAGCCCGCTTGTCAAAATCAAAGGCAGGGGGCAGCTGGTCTTTGGAAATAATGGGCTTAAGGGCGTTACTCAGTTTTTTGCGCCGCTGGTTAAAGGCCGTACGCACCACTGTTTTTAAATGCTGATCGCTACAGTTCAGCCGGCCCTTGTCAAAGGTCAACTTCACCATGGCGCTGTCGACATTGGGCCGGGGACTAAAACACTGGCGGGAAACGGGAAACAGTATTTCCGGGCTGCTCATCAGCTGTGTTTGAACGCTGAGGATGCCGTAAGCTTTGGTACGGATATCGGATACAAGCCGTTCGGCTACTTCTTTTTGCATCATCAGGACGGCATCTGAAAGATGGTGCCTTTGGGCAAGCAGCGAAAATAAAATCTGGCTGGTAATATAATAAGGCAGATTCCCTACCACATGCGTTTTGGATTTGCCAGCGGATAGTTCCCCCCAGTCCACATCCAATACATTGGCGTGCCGGATCTCAAGTCCCTCGAACTTCCTGTGCAAAAGTTCTATGGCCCGCTCGTCAAGTTCAACAGCCAGAAGATCATCAAAACGCCTGACTAAAGCGCCGGTAAGTGCACCGGTGCCCGGACCAATTTCAATAACCCGTTCGCCGGCTTCAGCGGGAATGGCATCTGCAATTTTTTCTATGATATTTTCATCCGTTAAAAAATGCTGTCCTAAACTTTTTTTAGGTCTGATACTCATGGTAAAATGAATGATGAAAAATTATAAATGAAAAATCCCTGTTCTGGACTTTTATTTTATATCTGTTCCACATACTTTCGATTAATCTGGAACCCCATTCCCTCCTGCCATCATATTTCTGAATACACGTATGCGGAACTTATCAGCTGTTTAAAAAAGTACAATAGGAAGGTTCTTATCTTGTATTCGTTCTTAACGAATTCAGCGTGTTCAGCGAAGAGACAAGAAAGTAAGTATGCTTCTACCAATCAGTTGAAGTTATGGTATATCAAAATTACTTAATTTTTCATTTTTCATTGTCTTTTTTGCTTACTGCAGCTCTGTCATTTAAATTGTCAGAAATCAGGTTCTGAAAACATTTTTTTATGGATATAAAACCACTCGAAACCGAACAGATTGGTATACAGACGCTGGAAAAACAACTTATGACGTCTGAATCCAACATATCGCTTAAGATAGGGCTCCCGAAGGAGGTTTCCAACGATGAACGACGTATATGCCTTACCCCCGACGGGGTCTCCATACTCAAGGCGAACGGACATGAAATCTTCGTGGAGAAAGAGGCCGGATCCGAAGCCAATTTTGCGGACCAGGAATACGCCGATGCCGGGGCCAACATCGCATATGGCATTGACGAGGTCTACCAGGAGTCAGAAATGATTGTCAAAGTTGCCCCTCCTACGGAAGAGGAGTTAGAACTGCTGGAAGCTGATCATATCCTCATTTCGGCGCTTCACCTTGGAAATGCCAAAGAGCCGTTCATAGAAACCCTTATTGACCGGGCCATTACCGCCATCGGTTTTGAATTTATCAGGGGAGAAGACAAAGAATTCCCCATCGTGCGCATGATGCATGAAATAACCGGTTCCATGGCCGTTCAAATCGGCGCACATTATCTCGAGAAGGGCGAAGGGGGACAGGGTATCATGCTGGGTGGTATTTCGGGGATTCCGCCGGCGACTGTTGTTATTTTGGGGGCGGGCATTACAGCCGAGTATGCTGCGCGAACGGCCCTGGGATACGGGGCCCAGGTGTTTGTTATGGATAATGACCTGGCCCGGCTTCGACATCTCGAAAATGCCCTTGATCGACGAATTATTACGGCTACGGCCAATTATCAATACATATCCTCCGCGCTGGCATATGCTGATGTGGTCATTGGCGCAACCGAGCAGGAAGGCGACCGGGCTCCCTGCATGGTTACCGAGCCCATGGTCATGAATATGAAACCGGGCAGTGTTATCGTAGACACGGTTATTGACCAGGGCGGGTGCGTTGCCACAAGCCGTACCACCACCCATTCCGATCCGATATTTTCGGCGCATGAGGTCATTCACTACTGTGTGCCCAATATCCCCTCCAATGTGGCCCGAACCGCCACCTATGCCCTCAACAATGTAATCGTACCTTATCTGCTCGACATCGGCGATGCCGGAGACATCAAAGAGTGCCTGTGGAATAACATCGCTCTGCGAAATGGTACCTACGTATATAAGAAGCATCTTACCAAAAAATCACTCGCCGAGCTGTTTGATATGCCTTATCGTAGCATTGAGATGCTGATAGCCAGCCAAATTTAATGGTATTGTAATATTTCATGCGTTTTTATCGTAGTACAGATAACCGGCAACCGCCTACTCATCTACTACCCACATAATGAAACACCAAGAGCTCAATCTTAAAAATTTCAAACGTATCCATCTGATTAATTCGTTGCTCTGCATCCCCCTGCTTTTACTCTTTACCTGGCCTTATATCTACATAGCCCGGTTTACGGGTATTGAGGATTTTCTTGCCTATCCCGGTGCTGCCTTTTTTGCGATTCCTTTTATGATTACCATTCTTCATGGACACGTGACAATGGCTTTGGGTAGCGTCCACCGGCACCACTACTACGAATGGCTTACCGAAACCCCCCTTACCTACGGCCTGCTGTTTTACCCAATGATGATACGAACGAGATTTCGGCTTATGCTGCTGGTTGTAAGCCTTATACTATTTGCGATAGGATTTGCACTTCAGGTCTAACGAAAATCTGTCGCACCAGCAATTTCTCCTTCTGCTTTTTGCCAGTGAGCTGCGATTCCTTTTGGGTCAATAGATTTCTTCGAAGGATTAATGATTTATGATTGAAGATGTGAAGAATCTTATAAATAGAATGGAACTTTTTCGCAGCTAAAGCGCCGATCTTTCGGGAAGAGAAATAAAAAAAACAGACGAAATAGAAACAGGCACACCAACAGAATGATGTGCCTGGTAACTTTATCTTTTTAATTACTTCTTGCTATTAATTAATAAGCTTTACCGGCAATGATTTCGTCGACAACGGTGGGATCCAGCAAGGTGGAAACATCGCCCATGTCATCGGTTTCACCGGCTGCAACATTTCGCAATATGCGACGCATTATTTTTCCGGATCTCGTCTTCGGCAGTCCCTCTACGATCTGAATTTTATCGGGCTTGGCAATGGGACTGATTATCTTTGAAACCAGATCATGAATTTCCTTCTTAAACGTTTCCGGTTTCGAAACACCATCATCGCAGGTCATAAAGGCAAAGATTCCTTCCCCCTTGACGTCATGGGGATAACCCACAATCGCCGCCTCTACCACTTTCGGATGCTCGTCGATGGCATTCTCAATTTCAGCAGTCCCCAAACGGTGACCAGAAACATTCAGCACGTCATCCACCCGGCCGGTAATGCGATAATAGCCGTCTTCATCGCGGCGGCAGCCATCGCCGGTAAAATAGAAACCCGGGTAATCTTCGAAATAAGTTTCTCTGTAGCGTTCCTGATTGCCCCAAATGCCCCGCGTTACTCCCGGCCACGGGAACTTGATGACCAGATTACCCTGAACGCCGTTGCCTTCGATCTCTTTTCCGTTCTTATCCATCAGGGCCGGTTGGATGCCCGGCAGCGGGAGGGTCGCAAAGCCCGGTTTGGTCGGCGTGACGCCCGCTAACGGGGAAATCATAATGCCTCCCGTTTCGGTTTGCCACCAGGTATCCACGATCGGGCACTGTCCGTTCCCGATATGATCATGATACCAGTGCCAGGCCTCTTCGTTAATCGGCTCGCCCACACTGCCAAGGACCTTGAGCGAACTGAGGTCATATTTATTAACATACTCAATGTCTTCTTTCATCAGGGCGCGAATGGCGGTCGGCGAGGTATAAAAATGGGTCACGTTATATTTATCACAGACCTCCCAAAGCCGCCCCGGATCGGGATAGGTTGGGGTTCCCTCGAAAATAATGCTCGAGGCACCATTCAGCAGGGGTCCGTACAGGATATAAGAGTGCCCGGTGATCCATCCGGCGTCGGCAGTACACCAGTAAATATCTTCTTCTTCAACCTGAAATACATTCCGGAAGGTATAACTGGTATACACCATATACCCGCCACAGGTGTGTACCTGTCCCTTGGGTTTACCGGTAGAGCCGGAGGTATAGAGAATAAACAGCGGGTCTTCCGCATCCATCTCAACCGCCTCATGTTCTTTGGAAGCATTCCGAATCAACAAATGCCACCATTCGTCCCGGCCTTCCACCCAATCTATGTCACGATTGGTACGCTGACATACAATAACTTTATTCACCGAGGGACAATCTTCCAGCGCTTCGTCAGAAATGTCCTTGAGGGGCACATGTTTTTCGCCGCGCCGCAGTCCATCATTGGTGATCAGCATTTTGGCGTCGCAATCCTGTATACGTTCTGCAAGCGACTGGGCCGAAAATCCAGCAAATACAATGGAATGAACTGCTCCGATGCGGGCGCAGGCCAGGGCTGCAATCATCAGTTCGGGCGTCATGGCCATATAGATGGCTACGCGATCGCCCTTTTCAATACCTTTCGATTCCAGCACATTTGCAAAACGGCAAACATCCTCATGCAGCTGCCGGTAGGTAATAGTACGGCGAAAAGAATCCGGATGATTGGGTTCAAAAATAAAAGCTGTTTTATGGCCGATCGTATTAAGGTGACGGTCGAGACAGTTTTCGGTAATATTCAGCTTGCCGCCTTCAAACCATTTTATATCTCCATCTTTAAAACTGCCGCTGTGCGTCTTGTCCCATCGCTTTCGCCAATAAAATGTCCCGGCTTCATGATCCCAAAACTCCTCCGGATTTTTTACACTGTGTTCATACACTTCCTTGTACTCTTCAAACGAATCGATATTCAGCCACATAACAATAAAACAAATTTAAATTGAAAGTAATCCGTGTTCATAAATCCATGTTACAAAATTTAGAGACACAATCAAG